>NZ_CAXIBN010000181.1:0-6344 GCF_964021735.1 uncultured Wocania sp.
TTTAAGAAAACTTCCTTTAAAATGCTTCATAGCGTAATCTAGATTAATATCAGCATCTAACTCGTTAGCCATGTCAACAAATACCTGATTCCCTATGGTTTCACTATCTACTAATACGCCATCACAATCAAAAATAACACATTTATATGTTGACATAATTTACGGCGTAGAATTAGAAACCTGCAACAATTTTCCATTATAATATTTGTTTCCGTTTAATGAAAAATAAAAAATATACTGTGCCATTTCTAAGGCTGTTGTTGGTGCTTTATAACCTGGAAATGCTTCTTCAAGCATTTCGGTTTGTACAGCTCCTAAAGCTAAAACGTTAAAGGAAATACCTTCTTCTTTATACTCTTCGGCAAGTAATTCTGTTAAAGTAATTACTGCGCCTTTACTTGAGCTATATGCTGCTAGTCCTGGAAACTTCAAACTACCTTGTACACCTCCCATGGAGCTTATTGTAACTACATGACTACCGCTTGCCATAAAAGACAAAACTACACGTGTCATTTCTGCAACTCCAAAAACGTTGGTTTTATACACTTGTTCAAAATCTGTTATTGATGTATCTGCAAATGGTTTATTTAATAATGTTCCTGCATTATTTATTAATACATCAACCTTTTGCCAATTTACTTTTATAAAAGTCTCTACTTTAGTGTATGCTTTAACATCAGATAAATCAAAAGGTATCGAATTTACATTCTTCAACTTTAAAGCTTTTATAGGCTTATCGTTCCGCGAAAGCGCCAACACATGGTGTCCTGCTTTTGCAAACAACTGTACCAACTCGAAACCTATACCTCTACTCGTTCCTGTAATTATTATGTTACTCATCGTTCATTTTTATTTCCTGTTTTGGTGCATTTATCATACCTTCTAAAGCAGGAATCATCACATTTATAAAATTGGTCATGTGCTTAAAATCCATTTTATCCGCTTCGTCATCTACATGATGATAATAATCAAAGTTTGTAAAATCGAATGTTGAAATGGCGTGCGCTGGTTTCTTAAAAGCTTTATAAAATGGATAATTATCTGACCTCATAAATAGCTGAAACTCTTTAGCCTTTGGGAAAAATCCAATAACTTCTTTTTCGCCATATTCATTTAACTTTTCGCCTAAATTAGATTTTTCGTAACCTGACATATATGCCATAATTTCTTCCTTTGCTCTAGGTACACCAATCATTTCAAAATTTATCATGGTATATAAATTTAGGTTTTCCTTTTTAAGTCTTTTGGCTAAATGACCAGAACCTTTTAAACCCATTTCTTCAGCTGAATATAATGTAAAAAGAATACTTCTCTTATTATTCTTGACCTTAGAAAAATATTTTGCCCATTCCATAACTGCAACTGTACCAGAAGCATCATCATTTGCGCCGTTTGCAATAACATCTCCATTAACGGCTTTTCCGTTACCAATATGATCGTAATGTGCTCCTAGAATAACAAACTCTTTTTTTAATTCTGAGTCATTCCCTTCTATGTAACCAATAATATTATAACCCACAATATCTTTTAAATTAAAACTATCTCTATAGGTTTTAAAATAAGGTTCTATATTGTTTTTTTTGAAATAGTTTTCAATAAAGACTGCTGCTTTTTCTATGCCTTTGCTACCTGTGCTTCTGCCTTCTAATTCATCTGAAGCTAAAAACTCTAAACTTTCCTTTACATTTTTTTCTAAAACTGGAGATATATTATCAGTTTTATAAGCAACTAACTGTGTTTCCTCTTTAACCTGATTTATATTAGTTTCTGTTTGAATTATTTTTTTTTGCGATCCACAACTTAAAAGTACAGATACAACTATAATAGTTAAAACTTTTTTCATGTCTTTATATTTATTGTTTTTTAATGGTCACATTTAACGTCATTAATAATCATTTCGCTTTGTGATTAAATTTTTAGCCATAAATGTTTCATTTAATGAATTTTAAAAATCTAAAGATAAAAAACCTGCTTCAATTATTATGAAACAGGTTTTGTTTTTGTTACTATTCTAAAAACCCTTCGACTGCGCTCAGGGTGACAATTAAATTACACCAACATAGTTACAGGGTTTTCAATATACCCTTTTAATGTTTGAAGGAATTGCGCTCCTGTTGCACCATCAACCGTTCTGTGATCGCAAGCTAAAGATAATTTCATAGTATTACCCACTACTATTTGACCGTTTTTAACTACTGGCTTTTCAACAATATTTCCAACAGAAAGTATCGCAGAATTTGGTTGATTAATTATAGATGTAAATGTATCTATACCAAACATACCTAAGTTAGAAACCGTAAACGTACTGCCTTCCATGTCGCCAGGTGTTAGTTTTTTATTTCTAGCTTTTCCTGCAAGGTCTTTAACTGCTGCACCTATTTGAGGTAAACTTTGCTCGTTTGCAAACTTAACAACAGGCACAACTAATCCGTCAGGAACTGCAACCGCAACACCAATATGTACGTGATTATTTAAACGCATTTTATCTGCAAACCATTGTGAGTTAACTTGTGGGTGTTGCTTTAATGCTAAAGCACAAGCTTTAACAATAATGTCGTTATATGAAATTTTAGTATCTGGAATAGAGTTGAATTGTGCTCGGAATGCTATAGCATTTTCCATATCGAACTCCACACTCAAATAGTAATGAGGAGCTGTAAATTTAGAATTTGTTAATGCTTTAGCAATAGCTTTACGCATTTGAGAATTGGTAACATCTTCAAAATCTTCTTGACCAGTTGGCACGAATTTATCAACTGAAGCTGCGGATGAAATAGCAGGCGTAAAGTTTTCAACATCACTTTTTACAATACGTCCGTTTTCACCAGTACCACTCACCTGAGATAGATTAATCCCTTTTTCTTCAGCAATCTTTTTTGCCAAAGGCGAAGCAAATAATCTTCCGTTTGATGAGGAAGCAGAAACTTGTTTTTGAGGTTTCTCAGTAGCACTAGAAGATACAGCTTTTTCTTGCTTTGGCGCTTCAGCTTTTTCAACTTTAGGAGCTTCTTCAGTTTTTTCAACACCAGAATCCACTTTAAAATTTCTAGCTACATTTGAAACATCGGTTCCTGCTGGACCAATAATTGCTAATAGCGCATCTACTTTGGCTGATTCACCTTCTTGCAAACCTATTTCTAATAGTGTACCCGATTGGAATGATTCAAATTCCATAGTGGCTTTATCGGTTTCAATTTCTGCTAAAATATCGCCTTCTTCAACTGTATCGCCTACTTTTTTTAACCATGTTGCCACAGTACCCTCTTCCATAGTATCACTTAAACGTGGCATAGTTACAACTATAACACCTTCTGGCAGTTCGACTTTGCTCACTGACTCTTCTTTATCGTTAGACACGTCGTCCTGATTGCTATCGTGAGCACTCTGCTGAGTAGCATCCTCTTTCTTTTCTTCTTTTTTCGCTTCTGCAGAAGCGTTACCATTTCCATTTAACAATGCAGAAATATCTTCGCCTTCATCTCCAATAATCGCTAAAAGCGCATCTACTTTTGTAGTTTCTCCTTCTTGCACGCCTATATGAAGCAATGTACCTTCATTAAAAGACTCAAATTCCATAGTAGCTTTATCGGTTTCAATTTCAGCTAAAATATCGCCTTCTTCTACCTTATCACCTACTTTTTTTAACCAAGCTGCAACCGTACCTTCTTCCATGGTATCGCTTAAACGTGGCATATTTACTACTATTGCCATAGCTTATAATTTATGTTGTATAAATGGATAATCTTCTTGCTCGTAAACGGCATCGTACATCACATTCTTTTCTGGGAATGGAGATTCTTCTGCAAATTTTTCGCATTCTGAAACTAAAGCTTTAACGCGTTTGTCAATCACTTTAATATCTGCTTCAGTAGCATATTTCTTTTCAAGAATAACATCTTTCACTTGTGTAATAGGATCTATTTTTTTGTATTCTTCAACCTCTGCTTTCGTTCTATAATGCTGTGCATCACTCATAGAATGTCCTCTGTAACGATATGTTTTAAGTTCTAAAAATGTTGGTCCATCACCACGACGCGCACGCTGTATGGCTTCATCAAATGCTTCTGCAACCTTTATTGGATTCATCCCGTCTACGGGTCCACAAGGCATTTCGTAACCTTTACCAAGCTTCCAGATTTCTGTATGATTTGCTGTTCTCTCTACCGAAGTTCCCATTGCATACCCATTATTTTCGCAAACGAATACTACTGGAAGTTTCCAAAGCATAGCTAAATTAAAGGTTTCGTGTAAAGAGCCCTGTCTTGCAGCTCCATCACCAAAACAACATAAGGTTACACCATCTACACCATGATATTTATCGCCAAAAGCAATACCTGCGCCTAAAGGAATTTGTCCTCCAACAATACCATGACCACCATAAAAACGATGTTCTTTTGAAAAAATATGCATTGAACCACCTAAACCTTGAGAAGTCCCTGTTGCTTTTCCGTAAAGCTCAGCCATAACTCGCCTAGGATCTACACCCATGCCTATGGGTTGTACATGGTTACGATAAGCTGTAATCATCTTATCTTTAGTCAAATCCATAGCATGTAAAGCACCTGCTAAAACTGCTTCTTGACCGTTATATAAATGAAGAAACCCTCTAACTTTTTGTTGTATATATACTGCAGCTAATTTGTCTTCAAATTTTCTCCAGAACAACATATCTTCATACCATTTTAGGTATACTTCCTTAGTTATTTTTTGCATTAGTAGCGTTAATTTAATAAACGAATAACAAAAGTAACACTTTAGTCATTAATGAAAAAACTGAAAATAGTAAATTTTAAACGAAAACGTTATAGTACAGATTTATCAAATACTAGTGGTAGTAAATTTGCTAAAGAATTAGATTTTACTACTTTCCCTGTTTCTCCCATAAAATAAATTTCTATTGGTGTATCTTGTTTAACTTCGTATTCTGCAATAGCTTGTCGGCATGCCCCACATGGTGGAATTGGGCTTGTAGTTTTATTCTTTTTAGAACCTGCCGTAATAGCCATTCTTATTATTTTTGTGTTTGGATATTTTGCACCCGCATAATAGATAGCTGTTCTTTCTGCACATAACCCAGATGGATATGATGCGTTTTCTTGATTACTTCCTGTAACTATTTCATTATTATCTAAAAGAATCGCTGCCCCTACATAAAAATTTGAATATGGCGCATAGGCTTTTTCTCTTGCCTCAATGGCTTTTTGCATTAATTTTATGGTATCTTCTGGTAACTCGTTTAAATCTTCAAAAACGTAAAGTGTGGATTCTATTTTTACTTCCTTCATAAATTATTATAATGAATTCGTTGAAAGACTAATATAAACAAAAAACTATTGCTTTGAGGCAATAGTTTTAATAGAATTATAGATGTTATAATCTAATATTCGTTGTATGTTTCTGCTCCAATATTAAATGTTAACGAAAAACGTAACGTATTTTCTAACGGGCTTTGCACTTTTGAAGCCGAGAACAAATACGATAAATCTATATTAACAACATTGTATTTGAATCCTGCACCAAGTGCTAAAAATTTTCTCGCTCCTTTTTCTTCACTTTCATTAAAATAACCGGCTCTAAAAGCAAATGAGTCTTGATATAAATATTCTGCACCTAACGACCATGTGAATTCTTTTAGCTCTTCGCTGAATCCACCCGGAGCGTCGCCAAATGAACTAAACATTCCTGATAAAAAGTTTACATCCTCTGTGTTTTCACCTATAAGAACATTAGTTCTCGTTCTAGATCCTAATTCATCAACACCTTCTTCATAAGTGCCATTACCATTATTATCTGTAAAATTATATTCATCTCCTCGCATTGGTGGCGTTGGCACTAATAGTTTTCCAACTTCAGCTGTTACAGCTATTTTATTATAATCATCAAATATAAAATCGAAACCTGTACCTAAGCGTAACATAGTTGGTTGAAAGTTTTCTTGTCCGCCTTCATCGTATTTAAATTTTGGTCCAATATTTTGAATAGCGAATCCCATTCTCCAACGTCCATTAAAATCGTTATAAGCTTCTTCTTCACTTTGATAAAACCCAGAAATATCTACGCCAAAAGTATTTGCAGCTTCAGTATCGTTATTTCCAGTATCCAATTTTAAATCTGAGCGTAAATAACGCATTGCCACAGACATTGCGAACTGCTCACTTAATCGTAAAGCATAAGAAACATCAATAGTTAACTCATTAGGCTTTTGCACAAGAGCTTCGGAAATTTCATTTTCTCTAAATTCAATGTCTCCTAAGGAAAAATATCTAAAACTTGCAGCAAATGCACTTTTTTCATCTAATCGATTAAAATAGGTTACGTTTCCTAAAAAAATATCGTTTACCAAT
>NZ_CAXIBN010000182.1:0-6335 GCF_964021735.1 uncultured Wocania sp.
AATACACAGCAAAAGTGATTCGTAAACTTGCTAGCGAGAACATAATAGTAGATTCACAAATGGTTAGAAACACAAAAAGTGGTATTAGTAAAAATATTCTAGTTTTTAATGCCATTATTGAAATAGCAAATAAATATAAAGTTGTTTCAAACCGATTAAAGCAAAATTTAAATAACAAATAGATAGTAAATATCAATGAAAAAAAAATATCGCATAAAAGTTGAAGAGGGATTTAAAGACATCTTTAATACAGAAACAAAATACGGCAGCGAATATAATCATCATAGTAATTCGGACAGTTTAATAACTGTAGTAAATGAACCATTAGTAAAGCATCAAATTATACAATTAGCTAAACTATGCGAAGAAATACCTAATAATATTACATTAAAGCATACAGGAAAAGGTATTTACATTGAATTTTGGTAAATGCTACCTTTTAAATTTTAAAAAATTATTTGATTGTGAGCAATCGAAATTGACTATTCATTTTAATGAGGGAAAATAGTCAAATAAGTCTCCTATAACAGGGGGCTTATTAATTTAAAATGAATAAGATTAAATCCTTTAAAGTAAACTATTCTAAGAGCATCTTCTTTTTAATTTTTTGATTAAGATAATCTGAAACCTTGCTTCCATTTTCTTTATTCAAAGATTTTGCCGTTTCCCAACAATCTATAGCTGTGTTTTTATCTCCAAGCTTATAAGAAACATCCCCTTTATGTTCCCAAATAATAGAGTTGACTTTTCCCCCATTCTCAAATGCTTTATCTAACCATACATTAGCCTCTTTAAAGTTGCCTTTTTTATATAATACCCATGCATAAGTATCTTGGTAATTATGGTTATTTGACTCAATGCTATTACACAATTTAATCATTTTTTGTGCTTCATCTAGTTGCTGCGTACTTAAAGCAAGTGACCTGCTATAGCTGTTTAATAAAGGTGCATTTCGCGGCTGAATTTTGAGAGCTTTATTAAATATTTCTGCCGATTTACTAAAATATTCTACTTTATAATATAGATTTCCTAATTCATTATAAAATTTCAATTCAAGTTCTTTATTATTCGTTACTAAATTTAAACCTTTAACAAAATACTCTATTGCCTCTTCATTGTTTTTACTAATCTTATTTGAAAGAGAGACGTTAACGCTTTTATTAATTGTTTTATTTAAAGATGAAAACAAGTTTTCGTTTCTACTTTTAGCATATCCTAAATAATAATGAAGCAAAGCATCATTTGGGTAAAGAACAATTCCATTTTCTAAAAATTTTATGGCTTGCTTATATTCTTTATTCTCAATATAACTCTCTGATGCTGCATGCATCGCATCAATTCTGTCTTCTACTTTCCTGTCTATTAATTTACCTTTAGCATTATACTCGTCTCTAAATAGCAAATCACCTCTTTCATCAAAGTTAAAACCAAGGTACTTGTTATACTTCTTTTTATGCGCACTAGTATAATTCCATTTAACATTCTTTACAAAACCAGTATTCCAATTATTTATGTCAATTATTTTTCCAAAATTAACTGAGACAAAGAGAGGATTATTTTTTCCATTAAAAAACCCAATTTTTATATATCCGTTTTTATTTTTTTTAAGAACTTGTTTAAGAACGCCTTTATTATAATACGCTCTACTATCTACCTCACCAGATTCGAAATAGAAAATAACTTCTCCATCAAATATTATATTATTCTTATCATCCGCACCAGTTGCGAACCCTTCCATTTGTAATTGATTGTTTGATGAATAATAGTTTTTAATACGAAATGGATTACTTTTCATATCTACCAATGGTCTATAGTAAAAGGCTTCTTTTTTTGAAGTAATTTTCCAATTTTTATCAAAAAAAGTGGTTTCGTCTGTTCTTTTCTTCTCAGCAAGTGATTCTGCAAGTAATTTTTTAACATTAGGGTAACCCTTATTTAAATCAAATGTTTTCATTAATAAACTAATATGTTTTTTTGATCCCATTTCCTCAAATTTTGCCCTATGAAAGTAATAATCAGCCTTTTTAGGGTTCGCTTTTATAGCCATACCAACAAAATCTTTGCTAGCTTGTTGATAGTATTTATTTGGATTTTTATATTTTCTCAATGACGCATCAAAAAGTTGTTTATCACTTGGTGAATTATTCGAGGAAGAATAATTTTCTGTCACCTTGTTACAATAAGGGTCAACCCAATCTGTATTATCAATAGAAAATTGAGATTGTACTCTATCTATTTTACATTGATAATATTTTGTCATATCTAAATAATATTTTTCCTTATCAACTGCTATTTCTGATGCTGCTCTCCTAAAAAAGTTTTCTCTGTTTTTTTTAAAATCTTTTACTAAATTATCTTTAACCTTAGTTAACATTGCGCGTTTCTTTCCTTCCAATTTCTCCACTGAAGCTGCCTTTTCTTTAGCAATTCTTTTTGACAGACCCATTGAACCAAGTGCAACTCCCAAATTAGTAGCGGCTTGGTCTAATTGAGTAGTATTGTATGAACTCTGTTGAGCATGGTAAGCTTTAATTTGCTTGACTAGCTGATTATACCTTTGTTCACTTAATCTTTCCAGTTCAACTAATTTGTCATTAAACTGCCTTATAATTTCATCTGGGTCATCAGATTTTCGCATACGTGTTGCTGCTTCTATTTTGCTTTTATAGGCATTATATGAAGCATTCTGTTGAGAAATTTGGTTTATAGAAGATTGAATATAATCTCCTGCCTTTTTTGCAGCTTTTATTTGGGCATCGATACTCTGCTCCGTGGCAGCCAACCTTTCTCTACGATTAGCATAATATTCTGCATCTTCTTTTGCTTTTTTCTCTGCAAGTTTTTCTTGGAATTCTTTTTCCTCTTTTTTATTTTTAAGTGAAGTTTCAATTTTCTTGATATGGTTCTTTAGAGTTGTGTTATCTGGATCTAATACTAAAGCTTTTTTATATTCACTAATAGCTTTATTGTAGTGTGTAGACTTTAAAAATGCATCTCCTCTTTGAACAAATGCTCTAGTTTCATCTAATTTATTTTCAGCCTCCTTTGAATTTGCATTTTCCTCTTCTTTTTCCTCATTAGCATTTTTTTCTGCATCTTTTTTTGCTTTTAAATCTTGTAATTGTTTCTCTTTTGCGTCTTGAGCTTCTTGAATCTTGCTTTGAGCTCTCTCGTTATCAAAACCATTACTTAATGCACTTTTATATTCTTGAATAGCATTTGTATAATCTTCACTCCTATAATAATTATCACCAGAACTAATTAAATCATTAAATGCTTTTTCGAGCTTTTCATTCTTCTTTATAAGGCTAATTTTTGCTAATTTATCTTTAGCTTCTTGGTTTGAATAGTCTACCTTTAAAACATCCCGATAAAGTTTTTCGGCAGCATCATAATTAGAATTTGAAAATTGACGATTGGCAGCATTAAGTAATTCCTTTGCTTTATTATTTTTAATCAACTTTTTTATGGCTTCCTCTAATTTTTGATCAACTCCATCATCAAGACTAGCAGTACCATTTATCGATAAGTTTAATATCTTTCCAAGATGTTTCCCCCAATTATCACTACAGTTTTTAACGCCATGAGATTTTATTATTTCTTTTACACTACTTTCATTATTCCAACTAAATTTATCATCCATATACTTCCCTGATAAACCTCCGCTTACACTACTATTAATATTTACGCCAAAACCTGTACCTGCACTTATCCTAGAATTTACACCATATTTAAATGTTGCCGAAATTTTCAAAATCCCTTTATTAACTCGAACTGGAAATTGGTATCCAGGAATATCATTTCCTGAATACCTTCGTCCTTGGTAGGTATAGGATGTAATACTAACATTTCCAATAACTACAGATACATAAGGGTTACCTAGATAACATTCAGCTTTATATTTAATTGTACCTGATATTGATGCTCCTTTATGATTACCACTAAAGCTTTGAGTATGAACCCCACTTTGTCCTGTTGCCGTTATTATAAAAAAGAAAGAAATTATTGAATAGTAAATTAATTTTCTCATGCTACATTAATTTTTTTTAATTATTAAATCTAACCACGTACACCCGTCAAATATGATTTAGCTTGCTTTAGAAAAAGTATCCGTTTTCTACATTCTTCCTCATCACATTTCCTCTTTGTTTCTTCACGTAAATAACTTGTTATTATGTTAATAGCATTTTGTATTGAATACCAGGGTGTCTTTTCGACCTCTTTACTTACCAAGTAAGCACAAATCTCGTTTCCTATTCTTTTCGTTTCTCTTGCATAATTGCTTGTAGGCTTTATCCTATTAAGCAATTCTTTTATTTCTTTAGCAGACGAGGCACAATTTGGCGATTTGTGCAATTCACTATTAATAACCACATTATCTTGTTGCTTACCGTCCGACTCTTTTCCCTCATAAAAATATTTTTCCTTAATGCCTCCTCCGTAGCTATAGTAAGTACTTAATCCATGTCTTTTCCATTTCCCTTTATCATCTCCTTGATTATAAAAATACTTGTAACTACTTTTTGATTGAAGTTTTCCTTTTTTACTATTTGCTGTCGCACCACCACTAGAATAAGAATATCTAATACCAGAAAAACCATTATAATCGTATTCATACATTATATTTCCAGAAGAATAATAATCTATCCATTTGCCTTGTTTAATACCTTTATCGTATTGACCCGAACTTATAACTCGGTCCTTAGTTTCATATTTCAGATACTCACCATGTCTTTGCCCAAATGCATAAGTTGTAAGTTCTTTTAAATAGGTTTTCCCTTTCACAATGGAGTATATTTCAGAAAGCCCATGTTTTTGTCCATAAACATATTGTGTTTTATCTCTTAAATATTCAATTCTTGGTTCATCATAAGTTTGGTCATAAATATAAATTGTACCATGCAAAACCATCTTACCACCCAACTCAATCCATGTTGATTTTTTGCCTTTTTCAAATTTCATTCCATAAGTATTCCCATCAGAAGAAGTCCATTTATGTTTTCCTCCTTCTTTTAGTTTATCAAAATCACTTAATTGAATTGAAGACACATTTGGAAATTTTAGTTCTTGTCCTCCTAATAATTGCAAGGAAAATAAAATAAATAGTAAACTTTTCATTGAACTTTTAAAAATGTCCGTTTTGCAATAAATAGAACCAATCATATAGTGTATTTCATTAATTAAACACAACATTAACAGGTAAATATTTGGGGGAGTAAAACTAGGTTAGGATAAAAATAATGATAAAAGGTGTTTGATTATGGTTATTTAATCAAACACCTTAAAATAATTCTCCTTAAGAACTAATTAATAGCTTCACAAAGATGCATTAATCTATTATTAAATACAATACTTAATTTGAGTATATTAAGTAGTCTTTTATGTTACTAATAGTCTAAAAAAATATCAAATAATAGTATTCTTTAGTTTTAATAAAGCCACTAGCTCTCCGGTAGAAGAAATATTTAACTTTTTTAAAATATTACGCCTATGTGTATCAACCGTGTGCGAACTAATATTTAGATTTTCAGCAATAGCTTTACTAGATTTGTTTAACAACAATAATCTTATAATATCGCGCTCTCTATTACTTATTCCATCTGACAAGAGTTTTTGAGAAAAGTTATTAAAGTAGATAGTTTCATATTCACTATTAGCATTTAAAATTTTAGCAGTTGCAGTAATATCAAGCTTTATTTTAGAGTCTAAAACTGTATAATGAGCAAGTCCTATTATAGGTTTATCATCACTATCAAACTCAAGTGGCGTTGTGTTTTGTATAACATTCACATAATTATCTTTAGCATTCTTTAAACGATAATTCCAAGTGTAACTCATTTTCTTTCTATCACCAATACTTGTATTATTTAATGTAAAATTCATAAGTTCATTTAAAGCTTTAAGCCATAGCTCTAAATCATCTGGATGCATTTTACTCCAAAAATATCGCATTCCCCGAGCTTTCAACTCATTTTCATCCACCCCTAAACATGCTTTTATGTTCTTGCTGATAAATTCAAAACTTAAATCTTGAGTATTAGTGACACAAAAAAAAGTAGAACTATAAGGTAAGTATGTATCTAATTCTTTTATTTTTTGAATATGCTTTTCTAAGGATGGATTTTCGTAAGATTTAAATATTTCTTTATATGCATCTTTAACACTACCATTATTCATACTTGAGAGATTTTTTTAAAAATAGATAAAATTCTTGGTTTGTAAAAACATATACCCTTTTAAACCTCTAGTAATAGGCTTAACAATAATGAAGAGACATCTATAAAATAAAAAATCCTAAAGCAAATGCTTTAGGATTTTTTTGTGGGCGCGAAGGG
>NZ_CAXIBN010000183.1:0-6167 GCF_964021735.1 uncultured Wocania sp.
ATATCAACAGGAGCATCAGCCAAATATTTAGGATTAGAATCTGAACAAAAATATTTAAAGCTTGGTGGTGGTGTTTCGGCTTGCGCAGTTTGTGATGGATTCTTCTACAGAAATCAAGAAGTAGTGATTGTTGGCGCAGGAGATTCGGCTTGCGAAGAAGCACATTACCTGTCAAAACTTTGCAAAAAAGTAACAATGCTAGTGCGTAGAGATGAGTTTAGAGCTTCTAAAATTATGGCAGCACGAGTGAAGAACACTGAAAATATAGACATACTATTTAATACTGAAACTGATGAGGTTTTGGGCGACGGACAAGTAGTTACTGGTGTACGCGTATTTAATAATAAAACCAATGAGAAACAAGATATTCCAGCAACAGGATTTTTTGTAGCTATTGGGCACAAACCAAATACTGATATTTTTAAGGATTACTTAAAACTAGATAAAACAGGATATATTATTAATGTACCAGGGACCTCAAAAACTAATGTAGATGGAGTGTTTGTATCTGGAGACGCAGCTGATCATGTTTACAGACAAGCAGTAACAGCAGCAGGAACAGGTTGTATGGCAGCATTAGATGCGGAGCGTTATTTGGCGGCAAAAGTGCACTAAGTTTTAGAAAGTTATCTTAGTTATGCTAAAATTTTAAATTTTAGTTTGATTAGAAAAGCTACTAAGTAATGTTTATCAATGATTAACGTAACAAAAGTTACTTAGATATAGTCTTAAAAAAAGTATCATTGACACTATTTTAGTTAAGCAATTATAACTTATGGTCAATACACCTAAAAATATTTTCAACAATAAAAAAAGCACATCAAATCTTGAAGCCTACTTTAAGCCTTTTCGAGATGAAATTATAGGCATAAACCAAGAGTTTGAATCGCCTTACGGTAAAAAGAAAATCATTTATGCCGATTGGACAGCCAGCGGAAGACTTTACAGGTCTATAGAAGAAAAATTATTAAATGATATTGGCCCCTATGTAGCTAACACACATACAGAAACCTCTATTACAGGCTCTGCAATGACACTGGCTTATCATAATGCGAGAAACATTATTAAGAAACATGTAAATGCATCAAAAGATGATGTTTTGATTACGGTTGGTACAGGTATGACGGGAGCCATTAATAAGTTTCAACGAATCTTAGGCTTAAAAATTAATGAGAATTTAAAAGACCATACTCAAATTCCGGAAGAGAAACGCCCTATTATTTTTGTGTCTCACATGGAGCATCACTCAAATCAAACTTCATGGTTAGAAACCATTGCAAGAGTAAAAGTAATTCCTTCAAATAAAGCAGGTTTACCCTGTATAAACAAGTTAAAAGAATTACTAGAAGCGCATAAGGACTGTCCAATAAAAATCGCCGCTATTACAGGCTGTTCCAACGTTACAGGTATTCGAACAAATTATTACGAAGTAGCTAGCGTTATGCATCAAAATAACGGTTTATGCTTTGTAGATTTTGCATGTTCTGCACCCTATGTAAATATAAATATGCACCCAGAAAATGAAGATGAATATTTAGATGCTATTACCTTTTCTCCGCATAAATTTTTAGGTGGTCCTGGAGCTTCAGGTGTTTTAATTTTTAATAAAAAACTATATAAAAATTTAGTACCAGATAACCCTGGTGGCGGTACAGTAAATTATACAAATCCGTGGGGTGACCATGATTATATAGATGATATTGAAACTAGAGAAGATGGAGGCACCCCTGGGTTCTTACAAGCTATTAAAATAGCTTTATCCATTCAATTGAAAGAAAAGATGGGTGTACAGAATATTTTAGATAGAGAGCATGAGTTAAATGCCATCATATTTGAACGTCTTAAAAGAATAAAAAATCTACGTATTCTAGCAGAAAATCATACTGATAGACTAGGTGTGTTTTCATTTTATATTGATGATGCTCATTACAATTTAATTGTAAAACTTTTAAATGATAAATTTGGAGTACAAACTAGAGGCGGTTGTAGTTGTGCTGGAACTTATGGTCATTATTTGTTGAATGTAGACGAGCAAACATCAAAATCTATAGAAAAAAAGATACTTGACGGGTGTTTCATCGAGCGTCCAGGTTGGGTGCGTATGTCTATACATCCAACCATGACAAACGAAGAGGTTAATTTTATTTGTGATGCTATAGAGGTCGTTTCTCAAAATTTTAATGCATGGGGAAAAGACTATGAGTACAATGCTATTAAAAATGAGTTTATGCATAAAGGAGATCATGATATTGAAAAAGAAATTATTAAAGATTGGTTTAGTATATAGTAAATTACAAATATGTCTGATACTGTAAAAAATGATAAAATCAAGAACTCCACATTTCTATAAAATATAGTATTTAATAAAATAAATTGTGAAGCTTTCTTATTAGTAATTATATAAAGTATTCAGTAGTAGCTTTAATTTCTTTTAAAACAAAATAACTTTCCAAAACACCAATGTTTTCAATTTTAGATAATTTTAATCGAACAAACTCATGATATTCGTCAAGACTTTCAAGATTTATTTTTAGGAAAAAATCTACCTTTCCAGCCATATGATAGCATTCTTGTACTTCCTTTAATGCTTTAATTTGCATATCGAATTTATCTATAAAGCCTTCGTTATGGTAGCGTAAGGATACCATACAAATTGCAGTTATAGGTATATTCAAGAAATTTTTATTTAGCAGTGCCACATACTTTTTTATATAGCCTCGTTTTTCTAATCTCCTTATGCGTTCGTATACAGGTGAAGCAGTGAGATTAAGCATTTCTGCGACATCTTTAGTTGTTTTTTTAGAATCTTTTTGAAGAATTCTTAGAATATTTAAATCGGTTTCATCCAGTCTTTCCATTTGAAGATAAAATTACTTTTTTGAATGTATTATTAATATCTTTTTAAGTTATTATTGCTTTAATATCTCTAATTAAAAGATAAAAATACTTATTTTTTATTTATAAGAAGATTAATTAACTATATACCTAATGAAATTTATAATTTTATCTTTTCGAAATTTTATATATAAATGAATCAAGACGTTATATTAATTACAGGAGCTAGCGGTCAATTGGGTATCGTTTTAACAGAAAAGCTACAAGAAAAATATGGTATTGCTAATGTAATAGCTACCGATTTAAGATGTAACACAGAATTTAAAGGTCAATTTGAAATACTTGATGTTACAGATTTTGATGCCATAAAAACTATTGTTTTAAAATATCAAGTTACCCAAATATATCATATGGCAGCTATTTTATCTGCAAAAGGAGAAGGCTCACCTTTAAGCACTTGGGATATAAATATGAGCACTTTTTTTAATGTATTAGAAGTATCTAGACTTAACCAGGTAAATAAAGTATTTTTTCCAAGCTCAATTGCTGTATTTGGCGATAATATCCAAAGAGAAAATACGCCACAATCACCAAATTTAACACCAACTACCGTTTATGGTATTAGTAAAGCTGCTGGCGAAAATTGGGCGAACTATTACTATAAAAAGTACGGATTAGATGTGCGTTCCCTTAGATATCCAGGGGTTATTGGGTACCAATCTTTACCAGGAGGCGGAACTACAGATTATGCTGTAGATATTTTTCATAAAGCAGTAAACAATGAAGCGTATGAATGTTTTTTAAATGCTACAACCATGTTACCTATGATTTATATGGAGGATGCCATTAGAGCAACTATTGAATTGATGGATGTTCCAAAAGAAAAAATAACTATTAGAACGTCTTACAATATCGCTGGTATGAGTTTTAACCCTAAACAATTAGCTTTATCTATAGAAAAGAGTTATCCTAATTTTCAAATGACTTACCAACCAGATTTTAGACAAGATATTGCAAATTCTTGGCCTATGAGTATTGATGATTCGCAAGCAAAAAACGATTGGAATTGGCAACCGAAATACAATTTAGAGCTTATGACTGCAGATATGCTAAAAAACTTAGAAAATAAATACAACAGCAATCCAATAACGATATAAATTATGTACGGAACTATAAAAAATGATTTAATAAAAGAGATTGAAACTATAAAATCTAGTGGACTTTATAAAAATGAACGTGTAATAACCTCAAAACAAGGAGCAGAAATAAATACAACGATTCAAAAAGAGGTTCTTAATTTTTGCGCTAATAATTATTTAGGATTAGCGGCTCATCCAGAGGTTATTGATGCAGGAATTGAAGCTATTAAAACTCACGGATTTGGATTATCCTCGGTTAGGTTTATATGTGGGACCCAAGATATTCATAAAGAATTAGAACAGAAAACTGCTCAGTTTTTGGGTATGGAAGATTGTATTTTGTACGCCGCCGCATTTGATGCCAATGGCGGGTTATTTGAGCCTTTACTGTCTGCAGAAGATGCTGTTATTTCTGACGCGTTAAATCATGCTTCTATTATTGATGGGATTCGTTTATGCAAAGCAAAAAGGTTTAGATATATACATAATAATATGGATGATTTAGAAGAACAGCTAAAACAAGCAAGCTCATCTAGACGCAGATTAATTGTAACTGATGGATCGTTCTCAATGGATGGTACCATTGCGCAATTAGATAAAATATGTGATTTAGCTGATAAATATGATGCTTTAGTAATGATAGATGAATGCCATTCGACAGGTTTTATGGGAGCAACTGGGAGAGGCGTGCATGAGTATCATAACGTGATGAACCGTGTAGATATTGTTACAGGCACATATGGTAAGGCTTTAGGTGGTGCTTCAGGTGGATTTACAGCTGCTAGAAAAGAAATAGTTGATATTTTAAGACAGAATTCACGCCCTTATCTATTTTCAAATACTTTGGCACCAGCTATTGTTGGAGCTACATTAAAAGTATTAGATAAAATATCAAACACAACTGAATTAAGAGACAAACTAGAAGATAACACAATGTATTTTCGTTCTGAAATGACAGTGGCTGGTTTTGACATTGTTGAAGGTACACATCCCATAGTTCCAATTATGCTTTATGATGCTAAAATTGCTCAAGAATTTGCAAAGCTTTTATTAGATGAGGGTATTTATGTTATTGGCTTTTTCTTCCCTGTAGTACCTAAAGGAAAAGCTAGAATTAGAGTACAGTTATCGGCAGCCCATGATAAAGCACATATTAAAAAGGCTATTGATGCTTTTGTAAAGGTTGGAAAGAAATTGGATGTTATTTAATATTTAGAGTAAGTTTTAAATGTATAATATACGTTTACTAAAGGACAATTAAAATTTGACATGGTTTATTGATTAACTTTGTATAATTTTGGATCACTATTATTGACCCGCCCTAAAAGGGTACAGGCATAAAATTAATTAGTAAGAAAATATAGGTAGATATTTTTTAGGTTAAACGACATATCACACCTAACAATCTAGCTAATACTGACTTTGCAATAAAAATTTTAGTTCTTGAAAGCAATATATTTATAATTAAAAAAAATGTGTAAATTTATGTTGTATTGTTTAGCAGAGGTACTTATATTTGCACCGCTCAAGAATGAAAACATTTTTTGAGTAATTGGTTAAGGGCTCTTAGCTCAGCTGGATAGAGCACCTCCCTTCTAAGGAGGCGGTCGAAGGTTCGAATCCTTCAGGGCTCACTTAAAGCTTCACTATTTGTAGTGAAGCTTTTTTGTTTTTAAGATTTACCTTAAATTATTAAACATCCATAACTAAAACTTGATGTCCAAGGAAATGATTAAATGGATGTTGCACGTGACAGTTAAAAAGCAATAAATATAAACACATGAAATTATTTGTTTGATTAGTTATAATATTTACTAGTTTAGCAATAGAATACTATGAAAAATTTTCTTCTATTTATTTGCATTATACTATCAAATAGTATCTATTCACAAGAATCCTCTATTGCTACTAAATTCAGCGAAGATGGTACTTTATACGATAGCTTAAGTGCATCTTCTACATCTTTGTCTCAATTTAAAAAGAATGAAGATTGTATTGTAATTAGTTACTTAGGAAAAGATATTTATAAAGTAAAATATAAAGAATGGGTAGGAGTTTTAAACTCTGATTTTTTGTTGATTAATGAAGAAATGATGGATTTATATTATGACTTTCAAGAAAAAGAAAGAATTAAGGTTATTGAAGAAAGGGAAAATAGAAAGAAAAGGCTACAAGAGATAATAAGAAATAGCC
>NZ_CAXIBN010000184.1:0-6165 GCF_964021735.1 uncultured Wocania sp.
TATCTTACTTTACTTCGCAAAAAAGCAATAATTTAAATGCACTCAGTTTTGAGAGCGCTTACAACGAAGCTTCAAAAATATTTAATACTTACCATTAAAAATTTTATGCTTATAATTCTGATATTCAATAAGTAATATTTTTTTGTAAAAAATTATTTTAATTTATTCTAAATAAGCTTTGCGTAAATAATAATCTGTTTTATATTTGCAGCTTCAAATAAACAATTATTTATAATCAGTCTAAATAAAAACAAGACACAAATGAAAAGACTAACCCTACTTTTTTCAATCTTATTAGTATCATTGGCAAGTGCCCAAACACAGCAAGATTCAATCACTTTTGACCCTCAAAAACAATTAAATGCAGCGCAACGTTTGCTTTCTGGTAACTATGGTAAAGCAGTTACAGTTGGTGCATATGGCGAGTTAACGTATAATCAACCAGAGGCTAACAATGGAGAATTGGATGTTCAGCGTTTAGTATTGCTTTTTGGTTATAAGTTTAACGATAAAACTCAGTTTATTACAGAGGTTGAGTTTGAACATGTGGAAGAAGTTTTTATAGAGCAAGCCTTTGTAAATTATGCTATTGCACCAAATGTAAGTTTACGTGGTGGTTTAATGCTGGTACCAATGGGTATAGTTAACGAATTTCATGAACCAACTACATTTAATGGAGTAGAAAGACCAGCAATAGACAATGCCATTGTGCCAACTACATGGCGAGAAATTGGTATTGGTGTTACAGGTAGATTTAACGAAATATCTTTAGGATATCAAGCATATGTATTTAATGGTTTCAAATCAACTGCTTTTGACGGAGAAGGAGGAGTAAGTGGTTTTTTAAAAGGTTCTAATGGATTACGTGGAGGGCGACAGAAAGCAATAAAATCAACAGTTGATAGTCCTACATTTTCAACAAAATTTGATTACTACGGTATTCCAGGATTACGTCTAGGACTTGCAGGATATTTTGGTAAAACACAAGCAGAAGATAATGTAGAAGAAATTGATGGAGCCAACATCGGTATTTCAATGATAGGTTTGGACGCACGTTATGCATTCCAGCGTTTTACAGCACGCGGACAGTTTATCCATGCAACTTTAAGCGATACAGAAGCTTATAATAATTTAACAGGACGAGATTTAGGTAGCGCACTTCAAGGATGGTATCTAGAAGGGGCATACAATTTACTTTCGCAAGAAAAGCAGCAAAAATTGTTTGCGTTTTTGCGATATGAACAATATGACACGCATGCTGATACTGATGGTGCTATAGCTCAAAACGATGCTTATAACCGTACCGATGTTACAACGGGTTTAAGCTACCATATTGCACCAGGAGTAGTGCTAAAAGGAGATTACCAATTTAGAGACAATGCAGTATCTGGAGGGGGTGTACCAAACAGACTTAATTTTGGTATTGGCGTTTGGTTCTAAAAAATAGTTTAAGGCGTTACCCTTTTAGGGTCGGGCTTTCGGCAGTCGCTTCCCGATAAAAAATCGGGAGAGCTTCAACAAATGCCTCAATCCCTAACGCACAAGTACCAAGTAGCTTATTCGTAAATAATATTATTACTAATAAGCTATTTGGCATTTTAATTGTTAAAAGAATAAAAAACAATACTTTTACAGTATGAATTTAAAACAGATTTCAATATTAATTTTTGCTTTAATTATGATGTCTTTTGGTCTACCAAAAAACATTCAGAACAAAGTAAATAAAGAAATCGTAAAAACTTACGGTATTGAAACTTTCGATTTTACAGAAGTTATTATTGCTTCAGATGTTGCAAAAGGGTTACCATCTAAGTTTGAAACCAATAATTTATTTAAAATTGAAGCTAAAGGCAACCTTTTAGGTTATGCCTACTTATCTAAGGCACCAAGTAAAACAGCACTTTTTGATTATTTAGTATTATTAGATAAAGACTTAATTGTTTTAAAATCAAAAGTTTTAATTTACAGAGAAGAATACGGTGGCGAAATTGGGAGTAAGCGTTGGTTAAAACAATTTATAGGTAAAAAAGGCGGAGATCAATTGAAACACGGCGATAATATTATGGCTATTTCTGGAGCTACTATTTCTGTACGTTCTATGACAAATGCGATGAATGATTTTCTTGAGTCTTTAAGAATACTTCAAAGTAAAAACATCTTATAAATGCAGTTAAACGGATTAATATTTACACTTCCTAAAGAGATTAAATTATTAATCGGTGCTTTTATAATTGTATTAAGTATAGGTTTTTATACAGGTTTATTGTTTGTTGGCGAAACATCATCAGCTAATCCTAACGGTATTGAAGAACAATATTTAGGTAATGAAAATGATGAAAATGCTACAGTAATGCGCTTTAAAAAAAGCGAAAAAGAAATGCTTACCTTGGTACATAACCATATATTATCAATGTCCATTATTTTCTTTTTAATAGGTCTTTTAGTTGCTATTACAAAGCTTAATAATAAGTTTAAACTATTTTTAATCATTGAGCCATTTGTATCTGTTATATTTACCTTTGGAGGCCTTTATCTACTTTGGACAGGCATCTTGTGGACAAAATACATAGTTATGTTTTCTGGTATTTTAATGACACTCACTTTTTCACTTTCGATTTTAATTGTATTAAAACAATTACTTCAAAAAAGATAACTTAAAATATATTTTCTCGTACTTTTATAAAGTTATGAGATGGATTTTGACATTATTAATTTTTTTTGTTTTTAATAATTCAGTTTCAGCCAAAGAATGGAGAAGCTTAACAGTCTATCAAAAAAATACTCAAAAGCAAAACCTCTCATCATCCGATTGGTTAAAATCAGACCGACTAAAAAACACGCTGGTTTGGCAGCTCGCTAATCAATATAATTTAACCAATAATTTACCAGATGAGTATCGTAAAATAAATGAACGAAAGGATTTTTACAAGTGGTTGTATCAAGCGCTCGATAAAAAAGGACATGAAGTGGTTTGGGTAAAAATGGCGCATTATATTTCTACTAAACTGCGTAAAATGGAATCTTTTCCATATTCATTATTTTTAAATATAAAGATTTTAGAATATGCAAATTCGGGCAGTAAACAGGTTTTTAATAAAGCTTTTGCGGAGTTAAATTCAATTTATAAATCAAATAAAATTTATAAAGGAAATCTAGCCATTAAATGGGATGAAAACATGTTATGCAAAGAGCAGTATAAATGGATTGATGGCATTTATAAAACTATGGATAAAAGCAGTTTTAAAAAAATACAACGCATAGCAAAAGGAACATTTTTATATCGATTGGTTGTGCCAAAAAAAATTCGTTTTAAAGGCAATCTTTCAAATGCAGAGGCACGATATAATTATGCCTTTAATTACCTTAGAGTGTATTGCGAAAACAGATATAAATAATTAACAATTACTTTATATAAATATTGTATATTTGCACGCAATTATAACGTAATTGCATAATGACTTCACATCAAAACAAATTAGTAGGAGAAGGTTTAACTTACGACGACGTCCTTTTAGTTCCAGCATTCTCAGAAGTACTTCCGCGCGAAGTTAATATTCAAACAAAATTTACACGTAACATTACCATTAATGTACCTATTATTTCGGCAGCAATGGATACCGTTACAGAAAGTAAAATGGCAATAGCAATGGCGCAAGAAGGCGGTATTGGTGTGTTACATAAGAATATGACTATTGAGGCTCAAGCCTTAAAAGTTAGAAAGGTTAAGCGTGCAGAAAGCGGTATGATTATAGATCCTGTAACGCTGCCACTTACCGCTAAAGTTAGTGATGCTAAACAATATATGGCAGAATATGGTATTGGAGGTATTCCTATTGTTGCTGAGAATGGTACATTAAAAGGCATTGTAACTAATCGCGATTTACGTTTTGAGCATGATAATGCTAGACCAATTGTTGAAGTTATGACAAGCGAAAATCTAGTAACATCTTCTATTGGAACCTCATTACAAGATGCCGAAAAAATTCTTCAACAACATAAAATCGAAAAGTTGCTTATTGTTGATGATAGCTTTAAACTTTCTGGTTTAATAACCTTTAGAGATATTACTAAAGTTACTCAAAAACCTATAGCCAATAAAGATGAATACGGGCGTTTACGTGTAGCTGCTGCTATTGGTGTTACTGGTGATGCTGTAGATAGAGCGGAAGCTTTAGTTAATGCAGGTGTAGATGCAGTGGTTATTGATACCGCTCACGGGCACACAAAAGGAGTGGTAACCGTTTTAAAAGAAATAAAATCTAAATTCCCAGAACTTGAAGTTATTGTTGGTAACATTGCAACAGGTGCTGCTGCTAAATATTTAGTTGAAGCTGGTGCAGATGCTGTAAAAGTTGGTATTGGCCCAGGTTCTATATGTACAACACGTGTGGTTGCAGGTGTTGGTTTTCCACAGTTTTCTGCAGTTTTAGAGGTTGCAGAAGCTATAAAAGGAACAGGTGTTCCGGTAATAGCAGATGGTGGAATTCGTTATACAGGTGATATTCCAAAAGCTATTGCGGCTGGGGCAGATACGGTGATGCTAGGTTCGCTTTTAGCAGGAACTAAAGAGTCTCCGGGAGAAACTATTATTTACGAAGGACGAAAATTTAAGTCGTATCGTGGTATGGGGTCTGTTGAAGCTATGAAACAGGGTAGTAAAGATCGTTATTTTCAAGATGTTGAAGATGATATTAAAAAATTAGTGCCTGAGGGTATTGTTGGTCGTGTACCATATAAAGGTGATTTATACGAAAGTATTCACCAGTTTATAGGTGGATTACGTGCAGGTATGGGTTACTGTGGAGCTAAAGATATTGCGACTTTAAAAGAAACAGGACAGTTTGTAAAAATTACAGCTAGTGGTATTAATGAAAGTCACCCACACGATGTAACTATTACTAAAGAATCTCCTAATTACTCGAGATAATTTCTAAGGGTTCGTTTAGTAAATAATAGCGATTTGAATTTAAATTCAAATCGCTATTATTTATATACCTTGTTTGTAACCTTATTTACTTACTTTGTAGTTTCCAGGAGTAAATTCAAAAGTTTTCATTAGTCTATTCCAAGTATTACTTTGAGATATAGTTAGTGTTAAATAGCAAATTTCTTCTTTAGAAAAGTGACTAGTTAAATTATTAAATAATTCTTGAGAAATTGGACTGCTTTTTAGTTTTGTTAATGTGTCAGTAAATAACAAAACAACTCTCTCTTTTTCTGAGAAATAAGGCGTTTCTTCCCAAACACATAAAGAAGATAATCTTAGTTCCGTTTCTCCAAAATGTTTTAACTCTTTGTAGTGCATATCTACACAATAGGCGCATCCATTCATTTGAGCTGTTCTTAATCTTATCATTTCTATCAATTTAATATCTAATGTAGAATTGATAATTGAGTCTTCAATAGTTCTTAAGTTTTCAAACATTCCGTTTGGGATGTCTTGGTAGGTAATTCGTTCCATGATTTTATTGTTTAATAATTTATGAAGCAAATTTATTATGTCTAGTTTAAGTAATGATTAAGGTATCTTAAGAAATAAATTTTTAACTTTTTCTCAGTTCGCTTAAGTATTCAGGAGTGATTTCTAGGTAGGATGCTATCATATATTGTGGAACTCTTTGAATGAAATCCGGGAAATGTTTGACTAAATCATTATATCGATTTTTACTTTTCATTTGTAAATAAATATCATTTTTACGTTGAATAGCAATCAACATATTTTCAGTAATAATTCTGAACAGTCTTTCGAGTTTTGGAATAGAGAAAAAGAGCCTTTCTAATTCCTTCTTATCAATTATCAATATTTCAGTTTTCTCAAGTGCTTGAATAGATATAGTAGAGGGCGTTTTTTTTATAAAACTTTCCAAATTTGTTACCCACCAATTTTCAATGGCGAATTGAGTTATTTTTTCATTGCCTTTGTTGTCAATATAAAATGAGCGAACTAAGCCACTTACAATAAAATATTTACTGTTGCATATTTTTCCTTCTTGAAGAATGTAATCTTTCTTTTGAAATAATTTTGGTGTTAATTTCGAAAATATTTCATCTATTTCAGCATCACTAAATTTAACATATCGATTGAAATATGCTTTGATTTGGTCTTTCATTTAGGATGGTTTTTTATTGTTTTTATGCAAAGATAAAGTTCCGCTTTAATGAACT
>NZ_CAXIBN010000185.1:0-6105 GCF_964021735.1 uncultured Wocania sp.
GTTTAGAGATCATAACCTAACATTTTATAGGCTTCTTCAATATAAGTTGTTATATCATCTGTAAATGTGGCAACCGCATCTCCTGAGCCTTTAGAGTGTCCTAACCTTACAATAATAATATTATCGTTAGGTTCTACAAAAACGTATTGCCCAAGATGCCCACGCATCATAAAAAAGTGTTTATCTCCAATAGTTTTTAACCAAAAACCATAACCGTATTCCGGACTTTCAGGAAAACGAGGTTTTAAAGATTTTGCTACAAAAGCAGAATCTAACACTTGTTGTCCGTTCCATTTTCCGTAATCTTTATAAAGTTTACCAAAACGCGCAAAATCTTTAGCATTACTAGCTATACAGCAATAGGCTTTAACTAAATCATGGTCTTCACTATCTACCTGCCAAAGCGTTGGGTTTTCAGAACCTAATGGTTTCCAAAAACTTTCGGTTAAATAATCGTACATTTTTTTCCCTGTGGCTTTTTCAATAACCATAGCAAGCATTTGGGTGTCGCCACTGGCATATTTATACGAAGTTCCAGGTTCTCTAACAACTTTTAAACCTAACATCACTTTTTCTAAATCGTCATCAAAATAAGCACGTGTTGTAATGGATAAGGGTGAATAATATTTTTCGTCCCAGTTGGTACCAGATGCCATTGAAGACAAATCGCCAACTGTCATTTTAGCGGCAAGTCCTTCATTAAAAGTTGGTAAAAAATCGCTAACAGGTTGATCTAAACTTTTAATATACCCCTCTTGAATAGCTTTTCCCATGAGCCCAGAGACATAGCTTTTTGCCATAGAAAAGGAGTTGGTTTGAGAATTCTCATTAAAACCATCATAATAGTTTTCAAACCAAATGCTATCATTTTTTATAATAACATAGGCAATAGTTTTATTGGTCTTGTTTATTTGTTTTAAACCTTCTGATTCTTGAACAGAGTTATAATTTTTATGATTAGGCCATGGCTGAGGTATACCATTCTCAACAACTTGATTGTCAAATTCTTTATAATCCTCTAAATAAGCAGTAGTATAGCCTTTAAGATAAATGGTTCTTACAGCTTTAAGTAAATAGTCAGTATCTGTAGCATAAAGTACAATGACTAACAAACCAAACAGTATTATAATCCACTTAAAGAGTTTTTTTAAGAATTTCATGGGTAATGAATTTATTTGAATTAAATATAGGAAAAATTTTATGTTTTCCTATCTACTTAAAAAGATAAACTAAAATAGGGTTTGTTGCTTATACGGACTTTCGTGTTCTAACAGCCATTGTTTTCTGTGTAACCCACCTGCATAACCTGTTAAACTACCATCGCTACCAATAACGCGGTGGCACGGAATGATAATCCAGAGTGGGTTTTTACCATTGGCATTGGCAACGGCTCTTATAGCTTTTACATCGCCTAGCTGTTTTGATAATTCTAAATATGAAAGGGTTTTTCCGTATGGAATTTGCTCTAATGCGTTCCAAACTTTTTGTTGAAAATTGGTGCCTTTTGGACTAAGGTTTAAGTCAAATTGTTTGCGTGTGCCTTCAAAATATTCGTTAAGTTGAATGACACAATCTTCTAATTCAATAGGAATAATATCGGTGATTTTTTCCTCAGAATTTAAAACAGTAACAGAAGTAACACCATCTTCGTCACCAATAATTTTAGTGAACCCTAAAGGCGATTTGATGATGCAACTTTCCACTAATCAGCAGTATTTTTGTCATTTAAAATTCCTAATTTTTTAGCTCTTGTCTCCCAATTTTTTCTGGCTTGCAGTTGTAAATCTGATACATTATCGCTTTCGTCCATAATTTCTAACCCAAGTAAGGTTTCAATAACATCTTCCATAGTTACTAAACCGCTAACTGTTCCATATTCATCAACAACTAAAGCCATGTGATTTCTGGTTTCAACAAGTTGTTCGAATAGTGTTGGAATAGCCATATTTCTATCTACAATAATAATATTTCGTTTAAGCTCAGAAAGTTTTTTGCCACCGTTACCAAGTGCCATTTCTTTAAAGACATCATCTTTTAAAACCAAACCTTTTATGTTATCTTCAGTATCGGTAAATATAGGAACCCTAGAAAAACGAAGATTCAAATTTTCATTAAAAAAAGCTTCAACAGTTGTGGTTTCATTTTCTAATTTCATAACTGTTCGAGGTGTCATCACATCTTTTGCCTTAATCTCTTTAAAGTTTAAAAGATTTTTAATGACTTTGCTTTCAGATTCATGAAACACACCTTCTTCATGAGCCATATCTGTCATAACCAAAAAGCCTTCTCGACTTAAAATACTACCATGACCTTTCCCACCAATTAACTTTGTGGTGAGTTGAAGCAACCATAGTAGACCTGTCCATTTTAAAGGAAAGATTAAAATTTTTAATGCTTTGGTTGTAAAATTTGCTAACGATTTCCAATAGGTTGCTCCAATAGTTTTTGGTATTATTTCTGAAGCTACTAATATTAAAATAGTCATAATTGTAGAAACCACGCCCACCATTAAGTCTTCGGTAAATGTAAAACCAAAAACTGTTTTTGTTTCCGAGCCGTATAACTCAGAGTAAGCCACTTTTGCTTGTACACCAACTAAAATAGCACCTACAGTATGTGCAATAGTGTTTAATGTAAGGATAGCAATTAATGGTCTATCTACATCTTTTTTCAAGGCTTCCAAAGCAGAGGCATAATCTTTACCTTCTTGCTTTTTTACATTAATAAATGTTCGTGTAACACTTAATAGTACAGCTTCTAAAATAGAGCATAAAAACGAAAAGAAAATAGAAATAAAGGCGTAAAACAGAAGTAATCCCATAAGATATTTTAAATGTCTAAAATACTAATTATTTGTGAGCTTAATCTTTTAATGCGGTGTAAAATACTTGTTGTAATTTGGGTCTAATATTCAAATTGTAGATATTTCGATGTGTTCTACTTGGATATACACGATTTGAAAGAAAAACAAAAACAAGCTCGTTTTTTGGATCTGCCCAAACAAAAGTACCTGTAAAACCTGCATGACCAAAACTTTCTGGACTTACTTGTGGCGCAGGATAAGCCTCTTTAATACTTAAAGTGTCGTTACCAATTAATGGCTTATCGAAGCCTAAACCTCGTCGATTATTGTTTTCTGGGTATTGAATTCTGGTAAATTCTTTTATAGTTTCTGGTTTAAAATATTGCTTACCTGCATAAGTCCCATTTTGCACAAGCATTTGCATATATTTTGCCAAATCTGTTGCACAACCAAATAACCCAGCATTACCAGAAACACCACCTAAAAGTCCTGCATTATCATCATGGACCCAACCTTTAACAAGCTGTTTTCTAAAAATTGTATCTATTTCTGTGGGGACAATAGCATTTTTAAAATTTTTATCCTTCGGAAGATATCCAAGCGTGGTACAACCTAAGGGTTTGTAAAATGTTTCTTGAATATAAGATGTATAGGGAATACCAGTAATATCTTCTATCAATTGAGGATAAATTAATGACGCTATTCCAGAGTATAAATACTCCTTTTTTCCATCTGCTTTAACGCGTTTAATTTTTCTGTAGACTTTATTTTTAAACTTGTTTTTTACATACATGTTATTGTAAAACTGATTTGAAAACCGTTTGCTTTTTTCAGTTTTAATAAATCGTTTTTTTACTTTTCCATTTTTTAAAACTTCGCCTAAAAAAGCTATATATGGTTTTAATCCTGATTGATGTGCTAAAAGCTCTCTGAGTGTTATATCTTTTTTGCTTTTTTTGTTTTTCCAATCTGTCCAATAGTTGCTAAAAGGAGCGTCTAAATCTAATTTACCTTCTTCATAAAGTCTCATTAAAGCAGGGAGTGGTCCTGTTATTTTGGTAACCGATGCTAAATCGTAAACATCATCTAAGTTTACTTTTTGAATACTATCGTAAGTATGAAATCCATAAGCTTCATGAAATATGATTTCACCTTGCTTAGCTACTAACAATTGCGCTCCTGGAAATGCTTTTTGAGTAATAGCATCGTGCATTATAGAATCGACATTGGATTTTATGTAGGTTGAATCCAGTCCAACAGATTCTGGCGTATTATAACTTAGTTGTGCACTTGCTGTTTGACCATAAAACAGTAAGCATAAAATTGTAAAAATTTTAAAACGAATCATATATAAAATAGTAATAACTCTGAAAGTTACGAAATCAATTTTACAATATCTTTGGCAAAGTAACTCGCAATCACATCAGCTCCGGCACGTTTAAATGCTGTTGTTGTTTCCATTATAATTTGGTCATGATTTAACCAACCCTTTTCAGCAGCAGCTTTTATCATGGCGTATTCTCCTGAAACTTGATATACCGCAACAGGGACATCGACTTCATTTTTAATTTCTCGAAGAATATCTAAATACGAAATACCAGGTTTTACCATAACAATATCTGCGCCTTCATCAATATCCATTTCGGTTTCACGGATAGCTTCAAAGCGGTTGCCGTAATCCATTTGATAGGTTTTTTTATCTTTTGGAATATCTTGTATATCTACAGGAGCAGAATCTAAAGCATCGCGGAACGGTCCATAAAAGGCTGAGGCATATTTTGCAGAATAACTCATAATACCAGTATCTTTATAACCTTCGTCTTCTAAAGCTTCGCGAATGGTTAAAATACGTCCGTCCATCATATCGCTAGGTGCTACGAAATTGGCTCCAGCTTCTGCATGAGAAATACTCATTTCTGCTAAAAACTCTGCGGTATCATCATTAACAATAACACCATTTTCTATAATGCCATCGTGTCCGTAAATAGAATATGGGTCTAGTGCTACATCGGTCATAACCAACATATTTGGGCACACATTTTTCACTGTTTTTATGGCGCGTTGCATCAATCCGTTCGGATTTAAGGCTTCTTTTCCTTTATTATCTTTTAAATTATCGGGAACTTTTACAAAAAGCAAAACCGATTTTAAACCGAGACTCCATAACTCTTTAACTTCGTTTTCCAGTAAATCTAAGCTGTAACGAAAGTAATTTGGCATCGATGGAATTTCATCTTTAATACCTTTCCCTTCCACTACAAAAAGCGGCACTAAAAAATCGTTTGGTGTGATTATGGTTTCTCGAACTAAAGCACGAATGGCTTCGTTGGTTCTTAATCTTCGGTTTCTTCTCAGTGGGTACATTCTAAAAAATGTTTATTTGTTGATGAGTTTATTCGTTTATCCAATCTACAGGATTTTTTAATACTTCTAATAATTTTTCTTCTTCACTTCCAGCTTCTGGATGATGGTCGTACACCCATTGCACATGTGGTGGTAAGCTCATTAAAATACTTTCAATACGCCCATTTGTTTTTAAACCGAAAAGGGTGCCTTTATCATGCACTAAATTAAACTCTACATATCTCCCACGGCGGATTTCTTGCCAGTTACGTTGTGCTTCAGTATATGGTAAATCTTTTCGTTTCTCAACAATAGGCACATAAGCATCAATAAAACTATTACCAACCTCAGTTACAAAGTTATACCAATTTTCCATAGTCATGGTTTCTGTTGCTTTACAATAATCAAAAAACAAACCGCCAATGCCTCTGCCTTCGTTTCGGTGTGTATTATAAAAATATTCATCACAACGTTTTTTATAAGTTGGATAAAACTCAGGGTTATGCTTATCACAAGCTGTTTTACAGGTTTGATGAAAATGCTTTGCATCTTCTTCAAATAGGTAATAAGGTGTTAAATCTTGTCCGCCACCAAACCAACTATCTATAATGCCTCCTTCTTTATCATACATTTCAAAATAGCGCCAATTCGCATGAACGGTTGGTACCATCGGGTTTTTTGGATGCAAAACTAAACTTAGTCCACATGCAAAAAATTCCACATTACCAACCTTAAAATAGGCTTGCATGGATTTTGGTAATTTACCATGAACTCCCGAAATATTTACACCTCCTTTTTCGAAAACGTTGCCGTTTTCAATTACGCGTGTTCTTCCGCCGCCACCTTCAGGACGTTTCCAAATATCTTCTTGAAATTTAGCTTTTCCATCAATGGCTTCTAGTTTAGAAGTAATAGTATCTTGTAAATTTTGTATGTATTGGTAGAATTTATTTTTCATT
>NZ_CAXIBN010000186.1:0-6077 GCF_964021735.1 uncultured Wocania sp.
TATAAATAATTATTGGTTTACAATAACAATAAACAATCTATAAAACTATTTTTTTGTGCTATTATTATCAAAATAACAACAATCTAACTAAGAAAATAAACACAAAAGCCCCAGAATCAAAAAAACTAAATTAAACTAATTCTTTTGAAACGGGACTTTTATAATTTATTTAAAATTCCTCTTTTATAAAGATAAATTTTCTACTTCTATAGTCCAATTTTTGCTAGTGCCATCTGCAGCCCATACCGTATAACTATTTGGAGCAGACCAATCTCCTGGAACACCCAAAAGTGGTGCATCTCCAACAGGCTTTATAATAGCTGCTGTTGAAATTGAAACCATAACAGCTATGTTACTTTTTGACACATTATTACGCTCTGTTTCAGAAAAATTTTCTGATGCCGCAGGTACAGAGACCTGTAGGGTTACTTTATTAGTTGTATCATCGATGGTTGTCGAATGACTCAATGTAACAAATTTTACCACTTTTTCGCCATCAACAGGTGAAACTTCATCAGAAACATAGCGATATTCTACGCGTTGAACCCCTACTATATCTTTTAAATCAAATTCAGGCAGATCTTCAAGATCAGATTTAAGACACGATGTTAGGGTTAACGGTAACATCAATACAATTAAAATCAAATATTTTATTTTCATCTTTTCTATTTTATTAAATGTGTTCTTCATATTAAAAAATTATTACCAACCTGGGTTTTGTTGATCGATAATACCACTTGCAGCTCTTTCATCAAGAGCCCCTTGAGGTATAGGGAACAAGTATCTTTTTGGTGTAAAGTGTCTTTCCCAATCACCAAGACGTCTCATTTGTCCAATATAATATCTTGTTCTGTCTTTGGAAATTTGGATTCCTTTTGCGGATTCATTTAATTCTGGTATGGCACTATTTGGCTCTAACCCATGATTAGCAGGACCTCCAATTTTACCCCATCGTAATAAAGAAAAATAGTAGTCGTTTTCTAAAACTAGCTCAACTCTACGTTCACGTTTATAATCTTCCCAAGCATCTTCAATAGTTGATGCAGTTGAAACTGGTAATTTACCATGAATCACACGAGTTTCATTTAAAGCATCTACAGCTTCAGATATTTGACCTTTTTGAAGATGAGCTTCTGCTTTATTAAGATATACACGACCTAATCTAAATACCATATAGTGATAATCGGTTGGTACTGGTCCTTGGGCTTCGTGATCGTATACAGTTTTCTTAAAATAATAATTAGATGTTGTTGTATGCCATCCATCTAAACCACCATTACCACCACCTCTTGAAAATCCCCATAGATTTCCATTTACATTCATGGTTACTAGTTCATTTTTTATCCATGTAGTTGAATCGTATACAATTGTAGCATAAAACCTTTCGTCTCTATTGTTGTACATAATCTCACTAACATTCTCTCCAGATGTTTTTCCAGCCGATACAATAATAGGCCCTGCAGTAGTGCTTTCCATATCTTCTTCATGTGGAATATTTACAGGAAAAGTTGTATAATCTCCAATACTAAGATTTCCGGTATCGTCACTTACTGCCGATGTGTATTGAGTAGTTTGATCCCAAGGTTTAGCTAGACCGTCTGCTTCATCAACAACTAAAAAATCATCTACCAAATTTTGGGCTGGAGAATGAAAATGCCAACCACCAAAAGAACGACCACCCTCATCTTTAAGAAGTGGGCCCGATTGACTAGCATTAAGATCGTCATTAGATATATTTGGAATCATATTCATCATACCTCCAATATTCCAAAAAGTAGTATTTTCTTCTACACGTTCAATAGCTAAAATAACTTCTGAAGATGTGTGTCCACCATCTCTGAAAATGCTTTCAAAGTCTCCTACAAGTTGATATTTACCAGAATCTATTACAGCATTTGCAGCTGTAATAGCTTGATCGTAATATTCCGTTTGTCCCGTATAGGCAGCTGCTTGCAAGCATACTTCCGATTTGAAAGCATATGCTGCATACTTATTGAACCTACCAACTATAGCGTCTGTGGGTAATCCTGAAATAGCATCATCTATATCTTTAATAATTAAAGGATATGTTTCAGATGGCGAAGCTGTAAAAGGGGTATTAAATGCATCAGTATCTTCCGGAGAAAGCACTTTATCTATATAAACAATTCTACCCATTCTCCTTGCCTGGTGGTAATAAAGCATAGCTCTTAGCATTTTTCCTTCCGCTACAAGCTCTGCTTTTTGTCCTTCGGAAAGTGATGGAGATGCTTGACTCTTCTCTATAATAATATTACAACGTCTCACATTACCAAAATTTCCAAAACCACCTACTCCATTAAACCTATCAAACTGTTCTCTGGCATAAACATTTATTCCCCAATTCCAATAAGATGTAATATTAGTAGTTAAATAGTCTTCAAATATCGGGTCGGCATATAAGCCTCCCACAATATTAGCATATGTCTGATAAACAAAAGCATCTGCCGTGGCCTTATCACTCCATACTAGTTCTTCTGAATACGATTCAAAAGGCTCCGTATCCATAACATCACATGATGATACAAATAGAGATACCACCATTAATACAAAAATGTTTGTTTTTAATTTTTTCATAATCATTTTTTTTTAAAATCCAATATTAAAACTCAATGAAAGTACTCTTTCTAGTGGGTATGCGTAATTGTTAGTAGACGCATTTTCAGGATCTAAACCATATTTCTTGGCCTCAGAAATAGTAAACAAATTTTGTCCACTAGCTACCAACTGACACTTAGTAAAAAACTCGAAATTATTATTAAACCAATCCCATTTAGTAAGATCATAACCAATTTTTAAATCTTTAAGCCTAATATATTGCCCATCTACTAAATAAAAATCGCTGGTAACATTATTGTTATTCCCATTTAAACCTGCATTAGGAGCCAATCTTGGAAATTTAGCATCGGTATTATCAGGAGTCCAATAATCTGTTTGGAATTCATAAACTGGCGTCGATCCACTTTGGGCATCATTTAAACGCAAAACAGAACCTAAATACATATCAAAAGAGGTCGCCCCTTGTAACAAGCAATCAAAAAAGAAGCCTTTATAATCTAGATTAAGATAAATCCCATAGTTGGCTCTAGGAAATTGATTACTACCAATACGTTGAAAATCCTGTCCGTCCAACACGCCATCTCCATTAAAATCTTCATACTTTAAATCACCACGTGTTAAGTCAAATGATGCATTTCGTTTTGGCGAATTAATAATATCATTATTACCATTATAATACCCTAAACTATTATATCCTGTACCCCAATATCCTACCTGTTGTACTGTTCTTAAATACGGATTTTTAATAGCATCTAAAGATTGTGTAGGGTCGCTTGCCCATAACTGATTAAAATGGGTAAAGTTTCCGCCTATTTCATATTTTAAATCTCCCACATAATCGCTCCATCCTAATTGGAATTCCCAACCTGCTCTTCTATGCTCTCCATCGGTAGATATCTTTGGAAAACCAGTCCCTAAGGGTGCTGTATATCCAACGTCTAATGCTGATGGCGCATATAAAAAGCCTTCTGTTTCATAGTAAAAATAATCCACAGAACCTGACAAACGGTTATTTAGCGAACTAAAATCCACTCCATAATCAATTTGGGTTGATGTGAACCAAGTAATTGCAGGACTTGGGATACCTCCTTCGCTAAAGCCAGGAACAATTTGCCCATTTATCACATAAGCTCTTTCATTTAATGCATACGAAGGCAAATATTCAAAACGTCCTAAATAATATGGATTCCCTGGATCTCCCCAATTATCCAAACCAACTTCTCCATAAGAAGCTCTTAATTTAAATGTATTAAATATATTCTTCTCTACAAGAGGTTTAAAAAAAGCTTCGTCTGCAACAGACCAACCTAACGATGTAGAAAAGAACAATCCCCATCTATTATCTTCTGGGAAATTATCACTACCATCTCTTCTAAAACTTCCCTCAAGAAAGTACTTATTTAAATAACTATATTTTAACTGACCAATAAGACCCGCTCTACCGCTTTCAGATTCACCTCCTCCATTTTGGGATGAATCGACCGGTCCTGCACCAATTTGGTCTATTGGGAAATTATAGTTCTGTCTAGACAACCAATTAGATGCGCCAAAACCGTAAGAATACTCATAACCTAATAAAGCATTTATAGAATGGTCATCAAACTTGGTATTATAATCTATAAAATGCTGCATGGTATATCGGTGGCTTATACCTGTACCAATATAAAGTTGTGGTTTTACTGGAGAAGGAACAGGTTCCGTACCTTCCAAGTCATACACTGGAGCATTTTGCCTCCAGTTTTTTGTATCTTGAACCCTGTAGTTATAATTACCGGTTGTTTTGAGGCTTAACCCTTCTACCCAAGGCAATTCCCATTCAAGTCCCAATAAAGCATTAATCATTTTATCCCCATTTCTTAAGTATCCATTATCATCTGATATTTCCTGTAACGGATTATCGCCTACATTGTATAGCAAACCGTTTTTATTTTGTATAATCTCCCATGGTCTTTTATTTTGGATATGACCGAAAATTTGTCCATAACCACTTGCAGAAGAAGAGAAAGGATGTTCCTTTTTCTCAAGATAACCATCGATTTGTGCTGTTGTTTTTAAGCCTATACTTTTTATTGTTGAGGATTGACTTAAACGGAAATTGGTTCGTTTTAACCAATTGGAGTTAGAGCGGTATAGCGAACCTTGGTCTATAAATCCTAAAGACACATAATAGCTATTCAATTCGTTTCCTCCAGAAAAACTCAAATTATGCTTTTGTTCTGGAGCAAAGTCCTTTAATACCGCTTTTTGATGATCTACATCTGGAAAATTCCACGGATCTGACTGATCTCTATACTTTTGAAGATCCTCATCTGAATATATTGGTGACAATCCAGCAAAACGTTGCCCTTCATTAATATGGAAAGCACGGTCGTAAGATCCCAATTTTTCAGGAAAAATATGGGGTGTAGCCATGTTAAAATTAGCACTATAATTAAAAGTAGGTTTTGAGTCTTTACTTTTACCTTTTTTAGTAGTAATCTGTAAGATACCATTCGCAGCACGAGAGCCATAAACTGCTGTTGCAGATGCATCTTTTAATATGCTAAAATCTTGAATGTCATCTGGCATAATGTTAACAAAATCATCATAAGAACGAATTATTCCATCTATAACTACTAATGGTGTTTGTCCACCTCTGATAGTAATCTGACTTCGTTTTCCAATTCCTCCTCCATTTGCTTTAATTACTAAACCTGGAGATCTACCTGCCAATCCTTGAGTAATATTTGTAATAGGGATATTGCCTAATTCTGTTGCATCTACTTGCGATACAGAAGAAATCAAGCTACGTTTAGTACTTGTACCATAACCTACAACAACTACTTCATCTAGAGCAGCAGCATCTTCTCTTAATGTTAGATTTATTGTAGCTCTATTATCAATAACAACCTCTTGTGTTGAAAATCCAATATAAGACACTACTAATATAGCATCTTTAGAAGATACTTTCAAAGAGAATTTCCCATCAAAATCTGTTTGAGTACCATTATTAGTACCTTTTTCTAAAATATTAGCTCCAGGTAAGGGTTGACCTGACTGATCTGTAATGACTCCAGAAACTTCGAACTCCTGCTTATTCTCAAAAATATCTATCTTTTGTTTTTCTTTTATAAGAATCGCATTATTGCTTGTTAATGTCACTTCGAAATCGCCTTCAGATAAGCTTCTCCTTAGTAATTTGCTCGTTTTTAAGGTTCCTTTTTTTATATTTACCTTTGGGTAGCCTTTAAAAGTCCCTTCTTCGTAAAAGAATTTGTAATCTGTTTGCTCCATTATAAGATCGAAAACCTCATCTACGGTTAATACCTTATCTTCCTTTATTTCTATTTTAGAATTTTGAGATATAACGTTATTAGGAATTGATGCAAAAATAAATGAACAAAACAAGAAAATGAATGTTCTCATAATGGTTTTTAATAGCCTGTTTCTATTAATGAAACTGGCGTTAGTTAGTTTAATTTTCATAAATTTGTATGTTATTGGTTATTTAAACAATTTTA
>NZ_CAXIBN010000187.1:0-6044 GCF_964021735.1 uncultured Wocania sp.
TTTGATATTAAAGATTGGTTATTTGAAGGTTTCGTTTTGCGAGAAAAAGAGTTTAGACAAAAAGCTTCAGAACACGATTGGTCGCAATATCAAGACAACTATGTCGCGTTAACTTGTAGTACAGATGCCATTATTCCTGCTTGGGCGTTTATGCTGTTAAGTATTCATTTAGAACCTTTTACTAAAAAAACTATTATCGGCAACCTTGAATCTTTAGAAACTTCTATTTATCAAGATGTTATAAATTCGCTCGATGTTTCAGAATTTACAGATAAGCCCATTATCATTAAAGGCTGCTCAAAAAAACCTGTTCCACAAAACGCTTATATTATGTTGGCAACTAAACTAAAATCTGTTGCTAAATCTATAATGTATGGCGAAGCTTGCTCTTCTGTTCCTTTATTCAAAAAAAAATAATTTCTACTTTTGCTGTGACCTAAATTCACACTTTAGTGTCTTATTACTTGAACAACTAAAAAAAATTAAATCTACTTAAAATGAAAAAAAACTTATTATTATTTACTTTTTTTATCGGAATAATCTCGATAAACGCACAAACTTTAGAAGAGTTAAAAGCTACGCAAGCTGCTAAAAAAGATTCTATTGCAGCCATTCAAGGACGTGTTAATGCTATTCAAGGACAGATAGATGCTTTGCCCGGTTGGAAAAAAGGAGCTTTTGGTACTATTGGCGGAAGTATTTCCAGTTTTAAAAATTGGTATGCTCAAGGCACGCCAAACAATAACTCTGGGAACATTGGCTTTACCCTTAATGCTTTTGCGAACTTAAATCAAGATAAATTCTTTTGGAGAAATGCGGCTAACGTAAATTTAACTTGGGTGAAATTAGATGATAAAGACGACCCAACAGACAGTGATACCTTTAGAGAAGCGACAGACGTATTCAATATTAATTCTTTATACGGACAAAAACTAAGTGAAAAATTCGCCATTTCTGGAATGGGAGAATATAGAACAACCCTTTTAAGCAACTTTAACGACCCTGGGTTTTTAGATTTAGGTGTTGGTGCTACTTGGACGCCTGTTAAAGATTTAGTAGTGGTTGTACATCCATTAAACTACAACTTTGTATTTAGCAGTAATTCAGTTATTGATTTTCAATCGTCGTTAGGAGCAAAAATTCTTGTTGATTATACCAGACAAATTGATGCTGTAAGTTTTAAAACAAACTTATCGATGTTCCAAAGTTATAAATCTGGAGATTTATCGAACTGGACTTGGACCAACTCTTTTGGATACACCCTATGGAAAATGATTGGTGTTGGGTTTGATTTTGGTTTAAGACAAAACAAACAAGAGGCTTTTAACTATCAACAAAGTCAACCGGGAAGTGTATCTGCTGCAAGACTTGAAAACACCGACAACAAGTTACAATCTTACTGGATGCTAGGGCTTAATTACAAGTTTTAAAAACATAAAAAAATATACTTACTAAAAAATGCGTTTCCTTTTTTGAGAAGCGCATTTTTTATATCTATTCATTGTCCTCTTTAAATTTTTTCTTTTTATGTTTTCTTCCAAAAAGCCTTTTTAAAAAACCATCCCGTTTTTCTGGATTACAATCTAAATCGTTAATAACCTCTTGCGAAAAGCTTTCAAAATTACTTTTTGTAATGTCAGCAAAATGAGCATCAGCATTCAACTTCTGATAAAATTTAGCGAAAATTGGTAATGCAGAATTAGCACCTTGCCCAATTCCTGTAGATTTGAAGCCAATGCTATGGTTGTCATTCCCAACCCAAGTAACAGTTACCAAGTTTGGAGTGATACCAACAAACCACCCATCTTTATTATTTTGCGTGGTACCTGTTTTTCCAGCAATCTTGTTTTTAAGATAGTATGTTGAGCGTAATCTAGAGGCTGTCCCGCTATTAACAGTAGATTGCATAATTTTTAGTAGCACTTGTCTTGTATAATTACTGTAGGCAGGTGTTTCCATAATCTGTGGTTCAAAACTCGCAATGGTACGCCCTTCTTTATCTTCAATTTTGGTAATGGCATACGGCGTTACACCTTTACTATTGTTCACATAACTGGCATAGGCACCTGTAAGTTCTCTTAAATTTATTTCCGCTACGCCTAAAGCTAACGAAGGTTGTTTAGGAAGTTCTTTGGAGATGCCTAATTTTTCAGCCTGTTCTATCACATTTTCAATACCCACTTTATTTAAAACTTTTACGGCTATGGTGTTGATTGAATTACTCAAAGCCTTTTCTAAATTATAATTTAAATGTGGATCCTCTTCTTTTCCTCCAGAATTGGTTGGCGTCCAATTATCAAAATCAGTATAAGTGACTTCTTTCAATGAAAAATAAGTGCACGGTTTCATACCGTTTTCAATAGCCGCCGTATAAACGAAAGGTTTAAAGGTAGAACCAACTTGACGTTCGCTTTGCGACACATGGTCGTATTTAAAATACCGATAATCAATACCACCAATATAGGCTTTTATGGCGCCTGTTTGGGGTTCAATAGTAAGCATTCCAGTATTTAAAAATTTTAAATAGTACTGTAAACTATCTATGGCCGAAATATTTTGAATGCTATCACCCGTCCAGTTAAACAATTCCGTTTTTCGTTTTATTGAAAGAGAATCCAATATTTGAACTTCTGTTAATCCTGCTTTTTGATAGGATTTATATTTAGGAAGATTTTTAATAGCAGTTTGAATAATGGTTTTATTTGAATTCCACGGTGCTGTTTTTCCAAAAGATTTTTCGTGAATACTTTGTAAATCCGTGAGATGTTCTTGCATTGCTTTTTCTGCAAGGAATTGCATGGTTGAATCTAATGTAGTATGAACAATCAAACCATCTCTATATAAATCATAAGAGCTCCCATCTGGTTTTTTGATAGAATCCAAAATAGCTGTTAATTCCTTTTTTACTTGAGCACGAAAATAAGGTGCCAAACCCACATCATGATTAAAGGACTTGTAATCTAAAACGACATTTTTATTTTTAAGAACATCTACAGAATCTTGCGAAATATAACCATATTTAAGCATTTGCTGAAACACAACATTCCGTCGTGATTGGCTACGTTCTAAATTAATTCTTGGATTGAAATAGGTGGTTGCTTTTAAAGTACCAACCAAAGTAGCTGCTTCGGAACAGGTTAATTCTGAAGCTGGTTTATTGAAAAATTTTCGCGCAGCACTTTCAATACCATAAGTGTTATCCGGAAACGGAACGGTATTAAAATATAACGTTAAGATTTCGTTTTTAGAGTATAGTTCTTCAATACGTTTGGCAATAATTGACTCCTTAAATTTATTGATTAGCATACTGAACATGAAATAATCTTTACGCCCAAATAAATTTTTGGCTAATTGAAGCGTAATGGTACTTCCGCCACCAGCTGATTTATCTCGAAGAATAATGCTTTTAACAAACACGCGCATTAAGCTCACATTATCGATTCCGTCGTGTTCGTAAAAACGTACATCTTCGGTTGCTATAAGTGCGTCAATTAAGTGTTGCGGAAAATCTTGAAACTCTAAAGGTTGCCTATCGTAAATATAATATTTACCAATTAAAGCACCGTCTTTATCTAGCACTTGTGTGGCTTGTTCTTGTTTAATAGAACTCAGTTCGATTGTATTGGGCAGTTTGCCAAAAGCACCCAGATAAATACTGATATACAGGATAACAAAAAAGGCGATAATAGAAGCAAAACCAATCAAGCTCCATTTTACCCATTTATTTTTTAACATTTTTGAAATCCACTTCATAATTGGAAATCCCGATACATTATATTTGGAGTATTATTCAAAATAGTATATATTAATTATCTTCTTCATAATCGGGGTAAAGAAAATGATTATAAGGAAAACGTGTCACGTGAATTTCTCGAACTTCATCATAAACACGTTTTTTAAAATCTTCTAAATTCTGTTTATTTAGTGCCGAAATAAACAAGGCGTTATTCCCTACTTTGTTCATCCAAGTTTTTTTCCACTCCTCTAAACTGTAATGTGCTTCGGTTCTTTCGGCAATTAAATCGGTATCATCAAAAGGTTCAGCCTCGTAAGCATCAATTTTATTAAACACCATAATAGTTGGCTTATCGCCACTTTTAATTTCACCTAAAATTTTCTCTACAGAAGCAATATGTTCTTCAAAATTAGGGTGTGAAATATCTACAACGTGAAGTAATAAATCGGCTTCTCTAACCTCATCTAAAGTGCTTTTAAAGCTATCAACTAACTGTGTTGGTAGTTTTCTTATAAAACCAACGGTATCACTTAATAAAAAAGGTAAATTTTGAATAACTACTTTTCTAACGGTAGTATCAAGTGTTGCAAATAGCTTATTTTCAGCAAATACGTCGCTCTTACTAATCACATTCATTAAAGTCGATTTCCCAACGTTGGTATACCCAACAAGAGCTACACGTACCATTTTACCACGATTTCCCCGTTGTACCGCCATTTGTTTATCGATAGTTTTTATGCGTTCTTTTAGTAAAGCGATTTTATCGCGCACAATACGTCTATCAGTCTCAATTTCAGTCTCTCCAGGCCCACGCATTCCAATACCTCCTTTTTGTCGCTCAAGATGTGTCCACATCCCTCTTAATCGAGGCAATAAATATTCACATTGTGCTAATTCTACTTGCGTTCTAGCATAACTTGTTTGGGCGCGTTGTGCAAAAATATCGAGGATTAAATTTGTTCGGTCTAATACTTTACAGTTAAGAATTTTACTAATATTTCGTTCTTGCGCTGCAGACAATTCGTCATCAAAAATAGCGGTACCGATATCATTCTCTTCAATAAAAATGCGCACATCTTCCATCTTACCAGTTCCTATAAAGGTTTTAGGATTTGGCATGTCCATTTTTTGAGTAAAGCGTTTTATAGCATATCCACCAGCAGTAAAGGTTAAAAACTCAAGTTCATCTAAATATTCTTTAGACTTTTCTTCGTTTTGGTCTTTAGTAATAACACCTATTAAAACAGCTCTTTCTAAGTTAAGATCTTTCTCTTCTATCATATTGCAAAGTTACGTAATTGCTGTGATTTTAATTTTAATATTTTTAACCCTATTTTTGATGTATGACTGACACTTTTGAAGACATTCCCATAAGACATAATATGCAAACTATTGCCTTTTATAATCTTGAAAATTTATTTGATTTAAACAACAACAAACATACAAACGATAATGATTTTTTACCAACATCAGTTAAAAAATGGACACCAAAGCGCTACAATAATAAGCTTAGAAAATTAGGGTTTGCTATTTCGAATATTGGACGAAAGGAAACAGGGAAACATCCTGCTATTGTTGGATTATGCGAAGTTGAAAATGCTAAAGTTATTGAAGATTTGTTAGCTTCAAAACATTTAGAAAGCCACAATTATAGTTATGTGCATTACGACTCTTTAGACGAACGAGGTATTGATGTGGCTTTACTTTACGATGTTAATATGTTTGAAGTTTCTAATTCTGAAACGTTTACTATTAGCCTAATAGATGATGATGGCTTGCCAGATTATACCCGAGATATTTTGTTAGTTTCTGGCTTGCTTGATGGCGAAAAAGTTCATGTTATTGTCAATCATTGGTCATCGAGACGAGAAGGCGAAAAAGAAACAGAATTTAAACGGATGGCATCTTCAAATAAAGTAGGCGAAATTATAACCGCTTTACGATTAGAAAATGATAATGCCAAAATTATTGTTATTGGCGATTTTAATGACGACCCACATAGTAATAGTATTAAGCAGTTAGTTAACGGTTTTAATTTATTTAACCCAATGGAAACATTGCGTTCTTTTACACGAGGGACAACAAAACATAATAGGCAATGGAACTTATTTGATCAAGTTTTGATTTCGACAAACTTTTTTAAAACCTCTGATAATTTCTTTGAATATTATACTGCCAATATTTTTGATGAAGATTTTTTAAAACTTTTTAATGGCAAGTTTAAAGGCTCTCCTTTTAGAACTTATATTGGTAAAAGATATCAAGGTGGTTATAGCGATCATTTTCCTGTGTATGTTGTTTTAAAGAA
>NZ_CAXIBN010000188.1:0-6034 GCF_964021735.1 uncultured Wocania sp.
AAGAATTAATCCAAGCCGCAATTTTAAGCGCTTCCTCTTTGGGAACCTGAGGCATGGGAGCCATAGGCGTAGCATATTCTGGCCAATTTTTAGGCTGTGGATTGTAAATAAGTTGCACTATTTCCTCATCGGTATAATTACGTTTTGCAATTAATTTAAAAGAAGGTCCAACAAGTCTTTTTTCTTTATGGTGGCACGCTACACAAGTATTGTTAGTTAAAAGCGGTTGCACTTGGGTATCTGTTAAAACAGGATTCTTTTTAGCAGCTACTTTTTTATTAATACGAGGCTTGTTTTTTACCACTTTCTTTTTAATACTTGATGAACGTTTTGTTGAAAGCTGAGACAATGCTAACTTGTCTCCTTCTGCTATATTATTTAATGTATAATAAAACGTTGGGTGCAATGTTAACTGGCCCGATTCTTTTTCCTTAACCCCATTTAAAGTGATTTCGTGCACATAAAACGGTCTTAAATTATCGGTTACAATACGTACCTTATAACCATCGTCACTTACTTTAACGCCTTTTAAATTAATAGTTTCCAGATTGGCTTGCGGACTTCCATAAGCCGCATGGTATTTATATATATAACTTTTGCCTTTGTAAGAGTCTAAATCTTCTGCCGAACTTTTATCAACAGGTTTTGTGAACTCAATCTCAAAACCATCAGGCATCGATTTTACGCTTTTCATTTCAAAAGGCACTCTACCTGTCCATGTGAGGAACTCTAAACCAGAATTTGTAGTTCCGGCTGATCCCCATCCTCTATTGGTTTCGCCTACAAAAAGGTTTCCGTTTTGGTCAAAATCCATACGCATCACACCCGATTGGAAACCCGATCTAAAATCGAAAGCCACACCTTGATATTCGCCTTTAACCTTTTCAAGAACTACACGCATTATTTTACTTTGTCCCATATCGCCAACAAAAACTTGCCCGCTAAAAGGCCCAAACTTCCCTCCTGTTTTATCTACTTTTATTTCGGAATTTGAAATACCCAAAATACCGTGAGGTAATACCACTGCAGGCAATTGCATTTCTGGAAAAGACTCCTTTGCTTCAAAAACAAAATCGGGGTCTTCTTCATCTATAATATTTTCAGGTTTTACATAGCGCCCATTTATTTTAACTTGACGTTTATCAATTTTACTGTAAAATGCTTCTTCGGTAAGCTCTATAGGCGAATCTTTATGTTTGCTCCATTTAAGACCCGCCGGATGTGCTGTAAACACGCCTTTAGGCAAGTGCCACAAACCTCCAGAACCAACCCAATCGCCTTGGTTATCGGTATAAAATAATTCATCATCAATAAGTCCGTAACCCGCTGGCGAACGCATTCCTGTTGCCCAAGGTTCCATACGGCCATCTTCATAAATTTTCATAGTCCATCCGCGCCATGGCACACGACTTTCTCCACGCCACCACTCTTCATTTCCAAAAGCTACATTGGCTGTTACAAAAAAAGCATCGTCTGGAGCTAAAACGGGACCAAAAGAATATTCGTGATAATGGGTTGATAATGGCCATGCATAAACAGTTTCGTAAACATCGGCTATTCTATCACCATCAGTATCTACAAGTTTAGTAAGCTCTCCTCTTTGCGCTGTGTACAATGCTCCATCACGGTAAGCCAATCCTAACGGTTCATGCAATCCTGAAGCAAATTTTATGAATTTAGAAGGGTAGCCATTTCCCATGGTTGGGTTTTCAATAATCCAAACATCGCCACGTCTGGTACAAACAGCAATACTTCCATCTGGAAGCGACAATACTCCACCGCCTTCAACTTTAACTCCTTCTGGAGTTGGTACTTTAGTAATGCGGTAATAATCTTCTTCTTTAGGTGTGTTTTGAGCTATTATAATTTGCGTAAAACCAATCGTAATCAGTATAATTATTACTTTAATTTTATTATGAATTATTTTGTTTATCATGGCTACCAAATTATTTCATATTTTATATTACTACCATCAACAGGAATTATCAATTCTGTTTCTCCGTTCACCTTTCTTACTATAGGAATTTGACCTGATAGTACTTTAATATAGTACTGTTGACTCTTTATAAGATAAGCGCCGTCAGACATTCTTTCAACGTCGCCAGAAGCCAATATACAATACCAATTTATCAATCCGGATTTTGAAAACTGAATGTCGTGAACCACATAATTATTGTTAGAATCTGGTGTGATTCTATTTTCAATATCAACATCTTTATAACGGTATCTAAAGACTGGTAACCAAGTGGTTTTATCTATTACGTAGCCTTTTGAAACAAATTCTGGAGTTGTTCCTGTTTCCGGAAAAGCGGTATTGGAATCAGAAAAATGCGCAATAGGTTGGTTTAAAAACGTCCATTGAACGGCACCTTTAGGTTTAAACGATCCATCACCACGGCTGTGCCACATGGGAGTTGCATCGACAAACTCACCTCGCCAAACACCAACAAGATTGCCTGCACCTAAATCGTAAATATAATTGACACCTTCTGGAGTACCAACACCAATGGTGTGCGACAAGCGTTTGCCATCGCCATTAAAACTCACAAATGCCCTTAACAAACGGGGTTTAGAATCTGGTTGAACAAAAATTGGAGATACCGTATTTATACTAGGCGGATAAGAATCATAAGCATGAAAATCTTTCGGATTTGTCGATTTGCTCTTAATTGACAACCCTAATCGTGGTGCTCTCCACGCAGCAGATTTAATATTAATTAGGATGAACTTATGTGTTCCTTTTGATAAGGTCACATCTTCATTTAACACCCCTTGACCACTAGAAGAATTATCTTCTACAATTTTTTTGTTATCAATAATAAGCTTTACACCTCCGGTATATCCCACGCTAATTGTATAATCATCTTCTTCCGAAACATCCAAAGTTCCTATGTACATAATACCATATTCATCTTCTTCACCAACACTAAGAATATCAATTTTATTGGATTTTCCGGCTGCCACTTTAGCATTTTCGCTCAATTCGTCCAATCCCTTAAACGCGCCTTTATAGATAACATGCGACAGTGATGTTAGCGTTACTGAAGATTCTTTTAGCAATTGATATTTAAAATTCCTAATGGCAACGGGCCCATGATTTCCTTGAATCAATAGTGGGCCTTTGGCAACTTCATTCTTTTCAATGGGGCCGCCGGTATAAGTTGGAACTTCGACGTTGCTATGGATTCGAACACCATTTAAATCTACCGAAATAAATTTAGCATTTGAAATTTTTTCACCAGCATCATTAAATCTTGGCGCTTGAAAATGCACTTTATATGTTTGCCATAACCCAGGTGCTTTTGAAGCATTACTTGTTGGAGGAATACCTCTAAAAATCTTCTTTTCATCAGTTTCCCAATTGTTATGAAATCCTCCCATATCAGATCCCAAAGGGTTTTTAACTCCCCAACTATCTTTTAGTTGCAATTCATATCGACCTTGAAAATAAATACCAGAATTCGATCCTTTTGGAAGTAACACTTCTAACTCCAACAGCAAATCTCCATGTTCCCAATTAGTAACTAAGGCATCATGTTTTTCTTTATCATTTATATTTAAAAGAATACCAGTTCCAGGTGTAGACTCAATGGCTTTTGGTGACTCGATGGTATTCTTTTTTTTCTTTCTTCGTTTATTTTTATTTTTTGAATCTTGTGTTTCTGGTGCTTTATGGTGCACATCAACGTACCTATTTACTTTTACGTCGCCCACAACTTGCCAGTTTCCAACCTGTGCTTTAAAGTCGTTTAAGTTATCGAGTTTTATTTCTTCTTGTGCAGATAGACAAAACCCAAAAAGGACAAGGATTAATAAAAATTTAATTTTCATAAATATATCTTGTTAAAACATACAATATAAATATATATATCAATAATGTTGTTCAGTATTATTCACTGAAAAAAATTAAACTAAAAATATAAAAGTTAGTCGTTGTATCAACCGTATAAAATCAAAAAGTCTGAGGTTATAAATCTCAGACTTTTTTGGTATAAACGGTAAGATTTATTTTAAATTACTCTACAATAAATTTACCTTTCATAATAGCATAATGTCCTGGAAAACTACATAAAAAATCGTATTCGCCAACTGCTGGTGCATCAAATTCTATTACCGTTGTTTCTCCAGCTCCAATTAATTTGGTGTGAACAATAATATCTTTAGTATTTTCAGGAATATAATCGTTTTCAGCAAAGGTGACTGCATGGTTCCCAAAAGCAGAAATACTTACACCCTGTTTAAGTAAAACAAAATTATGCCCCATTATTTTTTTGTCCAACTTCCCTATATGTTTAAGTGTTAACTTAACCTTTTTGCCTGCTTTTACCTTAATTTCAGTTTTATTAAACTGCATTAAATCATTAGTGGTCAAAACCACTTCACTTAGGTTGCTTTCTTCTACTTTTTTTGTCGTGCTTTTTTTGTTTTCGTATGTAAACCCATCTTTATTCTTTTCTTCTTTTCCTCCACAACCAATTAACATTACAAAGGAAAAAATAGACACTACTATGTACTTAATTATTCTCATTTTCATTATTTTATATTTCTCATTTTCTCATTTCAGACCTATAATACTCTGCTAACAAAATCAAATATAAACATATAAAACAACATTATTGTTCAGTATTATTCACTGAAAAAAATTATACGCAACAAATAAATCATGAAATCTGAGTTTTATAATTTATATTTAACATTAAGCCTTCACCTAAGTATAACATCTACGCTTTAAATATAAATACATTTACTCCTCTTTTAAATGTGGGTTGGATATCACATTACAATTGTTTTTGGTGGTCTAGAATATATTCATTGATTTTTATGGCACATTGTTTTCCCTTTTAATTAGGTAAATGTTAAAGCACCAGTCGTTATGATGGTTGCCATACCATTATCATTGGTCGGTATTGTGTTAGGGCATTGGATTATGGGTGCGTTTTTTACTGCCACTTCATTTATAGGCATGATTGTGCATGCGGGTATTATGGTAAGAAATTCTGTGTTGCTTATTGATTTTATAAACTTAAGGTTAGACGATAATATTCCATTAAAACAAGCCGTAATAGAAGCTGGTGCAGTACGAACTACACCTATCTTATTAACCGCAGGAACAGTTGTTATTGGTGCTTTTGTGATACTATTTGACCCTATTTTTCAGGGGTTAGCTATTTCTCTAATGGGTGGTACCATTGTAAGTACGTTTATAACCCTTTTAGTAGTGCCATTGGTCTATTATATGATTGAACGTAAAAATTATAAATAAAAACAGAAAACATGAAATTAGTAATTGTTACAGCAGTAGAGGAATTTCAAAATGATGTTTTAAAATTATTCAAAGAAGCTAATATTGAAAGCTTTAGCAGTTATGATATTAATGGTCATAAAAATATACCCTCTGTTTTAAAAACATCTAGTTGGTTTCCAAGTGAATCGGGAGGTAACGAGTCGCATTTATTTTTTTCCTTTACAGACGAGAATCTCATCGAAAATCTATTCAAGTTAATAGAACTATTTAATGAAAATTTAGAAACCAATAACCCTATTAAGGCGATTGTATTACCTATCGAAAAACACATTTAAAACTAAAAATATGAAAAATAGAATCGTTAGAGTCATAGCAGGAATTTTTATATTAACAAGTTTGTTCCTTGCCATTTATGTAAATATAAACTGGTTATGGTTTACTGCATTTGTAGGAGTAAATTCATTACAATCTTCTATTACGAAATGGTGCTTAATGGATACTATATTGGAAAAAGTATTTAAGATAAGAGATTGATTTTTTAGATGCAAAAGTTTTAATGCTGACATTCCTCATTTTATCTATGACCAACTCATAGTATATTTATAAACATCGAGAGAGGCATGCTCACATTTAAAAACTTCAATATTGCCTGATTGGTTTTTATTTTATAGAATATATGCTGCGCCATTTTACTGGTTCTAATATGGCTAGATTTATGCTTTCATGCATACCTAATTTGCACAATTAAAACCGAATAAAGAACATTGAAGATGTAATTTGATCTTATTT
>NZ_CAXIBN010000189.1:0-5952 GCF_964021735.1 uncultured Wocania sp.
AATTTAGTTGAACCTAATTTTCTTGAGTTGATCTAAATATGGTGGTTTAAATTGTTAAGAATTATTAATGTATTTTAATTATTGAAAACTTAGCATTATTTCTTGCCAATAAGATGGCTTTAGTAGAACCAATAGTTATAAAAGCAGCATCTTTTATATCTCCATTTGCCCATAAATTTACTTTGTGGTTCTCAAGAATTTTATAACTATTATGACTTTTTCCTATAAGTAATGTACCATAGCTAGCATCATTTCGAGGGGTTTCAACTTCTGATCCATAAAGGTTTCCTAATAATAAAACATCTTTATTATTGTCTTTATTAAAATCATCAATAAGTATTTTATTTACCGAAGATAATTGCGCTCTATTTTCAAAAGCTTCAAATTTAAAAGTACCGCCTTCATTTCTTAATATTGCTGAATAAAAATAGTTTGCCTTGTAGGATTCTCCTTCCTTTAGCTTTTCTCCATAAATATCATCAATACTCGCAGCTCCAAAATCATTATAGGTTTTAAACTTCTTTTTAATAAATGGCATTTGACCAGAACTACATGAACGACCTCTTACAGGATACACTTGATTTTCTTGACTATACCCTAAAACGATATCATCAGTACCATTCTCATCAAAATCATTAACAAACATATAGAATGGTTTATCTGTAGTAGCTTTGTATTTATAATTTGTACCCAGATTACCAGCAACAATGTCTAAATCCCCATCATTATCGATATCGTTGACATTAATAGAACTCCACCAACCTACATGATTTGATAGACCATAGGCTTCAGATTTATTTACAAAAGCCCCTAATTGGTACATATATAACTCTATACTTCCCCATTCATTAGCAACTATTAAATCAGTATTACCATCATTATCAATATCAGCCCATGATGATGCCGTAACCATAGTATGACTTAGCATTTCAGGAAACATGGTTTCTGTAACATCTTTAAAACTAATAGAGCCATTAGATGAATTATTTTCAAGAAGATAGCTTTTTGTAGGACGACCATAAAAGCCTGGTTTTACTCTTCCTCCAACAAAAAGATCTATATCTCCATCATTGTCAAAATCTGAAAGAGATACTCTTAAACCACTAGAGGTGATATTAGGTAAAGCTGAATTATTTTTCACAAAATGACCTTTACCTTTGTTTTCATATAATCTATCTTTATAATTACTATTGTTAGGTGCATATTCAATCCCGCCACTAATCACATATAAATCTTGATCACCATCATTATCAGCATCAAAAAACACAGCGCCTACGTCTTCATAATTTTTGTCTGAAACAAATGTTTTATGGTCTTTTATAAATTTTCCTAATGTGTTTTGTAGATATAAAACACTTGAGTATCCTTTAGCACCTCCTACAAAGAAATCGTCTAAACCATCTCCATTAACATCTGCTACTGCAAGTGCAGGCCCTAGTTGAGACATTCTATGAGGTAAAAGGGTTTCTTTTTTAAAATCATCAAAATCATTTTCTTTATGAACAAAATCTAATCCCAATTGGTCTGTTATGTCAGAAAAAAGAAATTCTTGATTCTTTTCTTTGGTTAACAATGCATTTTTATTGTCATCGTATGACATTGTAAGTAATTGATTTGGCTTGACATTTTTAACAACCTTATAGGTGTCATCAGTCCAAACCACCTTAATGCTATCAATAACAGGGTCTTGATTAATTCCGAAATGAATAGCGTCAGCCATAGCAGACTGGAAGCCTCTTGTAAAATGATTCTCTATAGTTTGAGTTGAAGATTTAGAATATAGCTCCACTCGTGCTCCTAATGCATTAATATTATGCTTTGTACCTTTTAGCTTTAACTTGATGTAGTTGTTTTTAGTATTATTATTTTTATAAATAAAAGACATACCTGCCGAATTATTTACGACTATATCTAAAGCACCATCGTTATCAAAATCGGCATAGGCTGCTCCGTTTGAATTAGTTGGACTTTGTTCAATTTTAGCCTTTTTAAAAGTTAAATCGCCATTATTTACATAAAAATAGTTTTCTTTTTTTCTAGATGGCATTTTAGATAAAATATCATTAATATAGCTTTCACGTTCAACCTTTTGATTTTTTATAACCTCTGCCTGTTTTGCCTTTCTGTAGTTTACAAAATCGTTGTTTCTAAAATCACCTTTAATACCATTTGATATAAATAAATCTTTATGTCCATCATTATTCATATCGAAAAATAGCGGCGCCCAACTCCAATCTGTACTAGAAACGCCAGAAAGCTGTGCAATATCAGAAAACATAGGGGTATTTGTTTTATTGTTTACACCATTATTAAGTTGTAATGTATTATACATATACTGATGATGTAGACCTAGCTTTGTATTGTTGTAGAATTTTTTTGGAGCCATTCCACTCATACTGGTTTTTTGAGAGAAATTATCTTCAGCCATCATGTCTACCACCATGATATCTAATAAACCATCATTATTAATGTCGGCAATATCATTCCCCATTGAAAAGTTTGAAATATGACCAAAAGCCTCTAAAGAAGATTCTTTAAATGATCCATCTTTATTATTTATATAGAGGTAATCTTTTTCAGAAAAATCGTTACTCACATAAATATCTGGCCAATTATCGTTATTTAAATCTGCAACTGCAACACCTAAACCAAAACCTACCATATTATTAATGATGTTAGCTTGCTCGGTTACATTTACAAACGTATTGTTGTCATTTCTGTATAGTCTATTTCCTCTGTGTTCTGAAGGCTTTTTTAATAATTCTTTAAGTTTGTTTTCATCATAAACATCAATACCATGATTAAGTAAAAACATGTCTAGATCGCCATCTTTATCATAATCAAAAAATGTAGCTTGGGTTGTGAAATTTGGTATATCTAGTCCATACTTTTTTGCTTGATTTTCAAAAACAGGAATACCATTAGAATCTAACCCCTTGTTAATTAACAATTCATTTCTACGCTTATTCTCATCTTTAATTTTTCCGGATTTAGAATAATAAATATCCATTAATCCGTCATTATTTATGTCTACAAGTGTTACTCCTGTTCCAAAACCATACCCTCCACTGGCATTAGCAGTTTTTGTAACATCTATAAATTTAAAATCTCCTTTATTAAGGTAAAGTTTATTGGTAGTTGTGCAATTAACAAAATAGATATCTACAAGACCATCATTATTAAAATCGGCTACTGATACGCCTCCTCCATTATAATAATATTCATAGAGCAATCCATTATTATATATATTCTCTTTAAGTTCATTTAGAAAAAAAATACCTGTCTTCTCAGGTGGTAAAACAGTAAAAAGTTCTTTAGCCTCTTCAATCTTTGAGATGATTTGCTCATTTTTAGTAACACCATCCTTTTTACAGGTGTACACTAATACTAAAACCAATATATATAACGCTATATTTTTCATTTCTAAATATTTTGTTTAAAATTAGAACCCATTTTAATAAATTAAAATGGGTTCTAAAAACACTTAGTTAAAATAAATATTTTTACTAGTACCCACTATTGTTAGGAAGCAAATTAGGGTTTTTATCTATTTCTCCTTGAGGAATAGGGAACAAATAATTAGCATCATCCCATGTTCTAGTTTCCCAAATTTCCTTTCCATCATCTATAAGGTCTCCGTTGGCATCCATATCAACCCTATAAATAGTTAACACTTCTGGATCTCCAGCAATTCCCCATCTTCTTATATCCCAAAAACGATGTTCTTCAAACGCCAATTCAATTCTTCGCTCATGCCTTACTTTTGTGCGTAATTCACTTTGTGACCCAACACTAATAAATGGCATATTAGCTCTATCTCTAACTACATTTATAGCATCAACGGCCAAACCTAAATCAGTATCAGCCTCTATTAAAGCTTCTGCATAATTTAAATACACTTCTGCAAGTCTCATATGAATCCAATGTTGCGTACCTGAATCGCGATGATTCCGATCTTCTTGTATCATTTTCTTCATTCCATACCCCGTTTTTGTCCAGTCTCCACTAGTTTGGATACCTGCATTTCCACCTGGTCTAAATTCCCATGTTTGCCCTTTCCAAACAGAACCGTCATATAAAATAGAAGCCTCAAACCTTGGATCTCTACCTGTATAAGGATTGCTAGCATCATAACCTGAACCAGCTTCAGAAGGCAACAAACCAGTGGCTTGCATTTCATACTGATCAATTAAGTTTTGTGTAGGGCCAGTTCCTCCCCAGCCACTAACAGCTGCACTTGCTTTAGGCGTATTAAATAGATTACCCCAATGTCCTTTATCTGGATCGCTAAATTGTGTGTCGAAAATCACTTCAGAAGCACCATCCTCTAAAAATACACTTTGGTAATCTGCATCTAATGTTCTAGAGGTATTGTCTAACACTTGCTTAGACGCAATCGCAGATTCTGAAAATTTATTCTGATATAAAAGCACTCTTCCCTTTAAGGCCATAGCGGCATCCCAAGATCCTCTTGTTGATGTTGCTTCTTCAGCATTTACAAAAAATCCTGCTGCAGTATCTAACTCAGAAGTAATAAAGTTTAATACGTTTTCTTTTGAATCTCTACTTACTAGTAAATCATCGTCTAATTCTTGAGCTACTGTTATTAGAGGAACCTCTCCAAAGGTTTGTAACAATAAAGAATACCAAAAACCTCTTAAAAAATGCGCTTCTCCTTTTAGTCTATTATTTACTTCGTCTGTTCCTTCTAACTGGTCATAACTTTGAATAAAATTATTCAATCTTCTAATTTGGAAATAAGCATTACCCCACAAACCATTAAAAGGTGAATTGTTTGAAGTTATGTTCGCTTGGTTAAATAGTGTGTTTGAAGCTGGCCATGTATAAGAGTTCTCACCATCATCTGATGCTGCATCTAACATATACCAACCTCTGGCAAACCCATGAGGAATACTACCATATATTCTGTTTAAAAAGGCTTCTGCAAAAGCAGGGTCTGTAAAAACCACATCAGAAGAAATTGCTCCTTGAGGCTCTAAATCAATAGAATCACTTGTACAAGCAAATTGCAGCATAATAAATGAGCCTATAAAAATTAATTTTTTTATGTTTTTCATAATTATTTTTTTAAAATTCTAGATTAATCCCTAAGTTAAATACTTTCTGTTGTGGATAAAACCAACCACGTTGGTTAGGATTTTCTGGGTCTAAGTGCTTAATTTTAGACCATGTTACTAAATTCCTTCCATTAAAGTAAACTCTTAATCTATTTACACCTATTTTATTTACAATTTTCTCTGGTAGCGTATATCCTATCTCTACATTTTTGAAACGTATATAATCTCCTGCTTCTAACCAATAAGACGAGAAACGTTCGTTTACTGCATTATTATTAAGTGTTATTCTAGGATACGTAGCATTGGTATTAATAACATTTCCATCTGCTCCAATTTGAGCACGATTTAAATGTTTATCAAATACTTTTCCTCCATTAAAAAACGCCCAAGAAGCTTCATTAGACAAATACATATCAAAATTAGCAGCACCTTGAAACAATGCTGAAAAATCAAATTGTTTATAGGTAAATCCTAAATTTAAACCAAATGTAATTTCTGGTACATTACCTTTGCCCATCACGGTTCTGTCATCATTATCTACCTTACCATCACCAGTTATATCTCTATATCTAATATCACCAGGTTGCGGGTTTTGAGTTTGGTATATACCCTCTGGCGCAGCTGCATTTAGATCATCTATTTCTTGTTGCGTTAAAAACAATCCATCTGCTATAAAACCAATACGACTTCCTGCTTGTATTTGTCTTCCTGTTCTTTTTCTTAAAGGGTCAACATCTTCCGATTCTGCAATATCTATGACCTTATTTTTAGCTTGACTAAAATTAAAATCTACAAAATAGTTGAAATCTTTACCACTTCCTTTATGACTTAATACAATCTCATAACCCTTATTATCAACCACACCAATATTTTC
>NZ_CAXIBN010000190.1:0-5830 GCF_964021735.1 uncultured Wocania sp.
TTATTCTAATTAATAATGTAAATTAGAAGCTTATTAATTGTTTTATAATGAAACTATTTAAGCTTCTAATTGTTTTTTTAATATTAAGTTTTCAAGCTTGCTCAAGTCAAATTGAAAAAATTAACGGCGTGAGTTTTGTGGCTTCTTCAGATGAAATTAACGAATCTCATGTAAAACCTGTTGTAAATGTTAATGCAAATTATGCAGCGATTATGCCTTTCGGTTTTATAAGAAATCTAGAATATCCAGAAATAATTCATAACACCGATAGACAATGGTTTGGAGAAACTAGAGCAGGAGCAAAGCAATATATAGAAGTTCTTAGAGAGCAGCAGATCAAAATCATGATAAAACCCCAAATTTGGGTTTGGCGTGGCGAATTTACTGGTTATATTGAAATGAAAGATGAAACTAATTGGAAATTGTTAGAAGATTCATATACCAGTTTTATAATGGAATATGCTTTACTAGCTCAAGAAGTAAATGCCGAAATATTTTGTATTGGCACCGAACTTGAAAAGTTTATTGTAAATCGACCAAAGTATTGGAGTAATTTAATAATAGAAATAAAGAAAACATACAAAGGTAAATTAACCTACGCAGCAAATTGGGATGAGTTTAAACGTACACCGTTTTGGGGCGATTTAGATTTTATTGGGGTTGATGCCTATTTTCCTGTTAGTGATAGTAAAACACCAACGGTTGAAGACTGTTTAGAAGGATGGAAAGAGCATAAACCAGTTATTAAAGCGCTTTCAAGTACATTTAAAAAACCAATTTTATTTACAGAATTTGGTTATAGAAGTGTAGATTATGCAGGAAAAGAACCTTGGAAAAGCGATAGAAGTATGAATCAAGTTAATTTAGAAGCTCAAACTAACACTACTAAAGCCTTATTTGAAACCTTTTGGAACGAAGACTGGTTTGCAGGTGGTTTTGTTTGGAAATGGTTTGTTAATCATAATAAAGTTGGTGGTGTAAAAAACACACAATTTACGCCGCAAAACAAACCTGTTGAAGCTTTATTACGTAAACAGTATATAAATTCTAATTCTAAATGAGCAAAATAAAGTATATAATTGTAAGTTTTTTAGTTTTTACATCTTGTTTAAATGATAATGATGACAATTTAGGGAATACTTTAGATGTTTATATTTTAAATAAATCTTTTGAAATGGGAGCTGTTATTGCTTGTGCTGCAAGTGATGCAAACACCAACGAGATTTTAACCTTTTACTACCCAGAAACTGGAGCAACTAATATTCGGTTTTATGAAACCCAAAATGCTCAAGTTAATAAAGATGATTTTTCAAATTACCTTTTAAACGAGCTCCATAGTGAACCTGTTTTTAATGGGTATTTAGGTAGGTTTCCACAATCGTCAACTACTGAAAAATGGGTTATTGTTACTTTTGAGTTGGATGGAGAAATAAAAATATCAAATCCAATTCGAGTTAAGCATTTAACAAAATCTACAGTTTGGAATGATGAAGTCGCTATAGATCAATCGCAATCTAGAATGCCAAATTTTGCATGGGAACACAATGCTTTTGGCGATAATGCCATATACTTTCAAGTTATTTCTGATGAACAAGATAATTTACTTTCAGGAACTTATACCTATGATAATCATTTTCAATATTACGACATTTCTAATGTCGTTTTAAATGTAACAACAGATGCGCCGCCAGAATTAATTATAGGAAGCAGTTATAATTTCACTTTAATGGATGTTAGTGAAGATAATTGGGTAAATTGGGTAATTCAAAAAACTTTTGATGCACAATGAATAAAATTCTTACCATCTTAATATTGAGTTTATTTAGTGTGAGTTTGTTTTCGCAGGATTTAACAGTTGCCGATTTAAAAATTCAAGGCAATAAAAAGCTTAAAACATCTTTTGTAAAAAGTATTTCAACAATTAAAGCAGGAGTAAAGTTAGATTCATTAGTTATAGAGCAGGATATAAGGCGTTTAAGACGCTTGCCATCAGTGTCTCATGCATATTATCAAGTATTTCATTCTGCGGATAATGAATGTAATGTGTTTTACAATATTGAAGAAAACTTTACTTTAATTCCTTCGGTTAATTTTTACACCACAGATAATGATGAGTTTGCATATCGTATAGGCTTATATGAGTTTAATGCTTTTGGAAGGAATATTATTTTTGGAGGGTTTTATCAGAAAGATATTTACGATTCACACGCCATTAATCTTAGAGCGCCATTTTTATTTTCTAAACATTGGGGATTAGCTGCTAATTATCAAGATTTAACTACCCAAGAGCCTGTGTTTTTTGAAGATGAAACCGCTCAATACAAATACAATAATAAGAGCTACGAAATTCTTGGTTTGTACCGATTCGATTTTCATAATAGGTTAGAATTTGGAGCAAATTACTTTACCGAAGATTACCGTTTTAAAGGAGAAAACGTTAATAATCGTCCCGAATTAAACGTGCATAAATGGTTGGCAAAGGGGATTTATGAGTATAACAATCTTGATTATTTTTATCAATTTGTTACTGGCTTTAGAAGCATATTCAATTTTCAATACGTTACATCAACCAACGATATGCTCCCTGATTTTTTTATAGGTTGGAATGATTTTTTCTATTTTAAACGTATAGGCGAAAAAGGTAATTGGGCTAACAGATTGCGCATGGGTTTGTCTACTAATGATGAAACACCCTTTGCACCTTTTTCGGTTGATAATAATTTAAATCTTCGCGGTGTTGGTAATACAATAGATAGAGGCACAGGAGTTATTGTTTTAAATACCGAATATCGCCATACATTGTATGAAAAAAAATGGTTTGTTTTACAAGGGAATGCATTTGTAGATGCAGGTTCTTGGAGAAACCCAGGAGGCGATTTTGGCGATTTTAGTAAAGATGATAACATTAAAGTATATCCAGGTTTAGGCTTACGCTTCATTCATAAAAAAATATACAATGCCATTTTTAGAATTGATTATGGTTATGGTGTAACAAAAAACTCAACTAACGGTTTTGTATTTGGTATTGGGCAGTATTTTTAAAGTATTTAGGGCGTTACCCCTACGTGCCTTGGGGTCGGGCTTTCACAAGTCGCTCTCTGCGAGGAGCTCCAACAATTGCTCAATCCCTAACGCACCAACCCGCCAAAGTAAGTTTTCAAACGGAAAATCTGGTTAATTCCAATACAAACAATTATTTTTGATTGAAAATTTAAGTATGCGAACATTTGCAATAGGAGACATTCATGGAGGTTTAAAAGCTTTAATTCAGCTCTTAAATAAAATGGAGATTAAAGATGAAGACACCCTTATTTTTGTAGGAGATTATGTTGATGGTTGGAGCGAATCTGCTCAAGTTATTCAGTTTTTAATAGAACTGTCACAAAAAATAAACTGCATATTTATAAAAGGAAACCATGATGTTTGGTGTGAAGATTGGTTAAGAGACGACGATGTTAACCCTATTTGGTATATGCATGGGGGTAAAGAAACCATGGATAGTTATGTGGGTTTTTCAGAAGATAAAAAAAAGGAGCATTTAAAGTTTTTTGAAAACATGCCACTTTACTATATTGATGATAAAAAAAGGTTATTTGTTCATGCAGGATTTACATCAATGCATGGTGTAGAAAAAGAGGTTTTTAAAGCAAGCCTTTATTTTGACAGAACACTTTGGGAAATGGCTTTAACTATGGATGAAAGCATTGAAAAAGATTCAGCTATTTACCCAAATCGATTAAAACATTACTCCGAAATTTATATTGGGCATACACCAACAATCAATTTTAAAGTAGATGAACCCATGCATGCTGCTAATGTTTGGAATATTGATACAGGTGCTGCTTTTACTGGTAAACTTTCTGGGATTAATATAACTACTAAAGCCATTTTTCAGAGTGATAATTTACCAGCTTTGTATCCAAATGAAAAGGGGAGAAATAAAGTGTAAATTACTCAATACTCTTAAAATTCTTTATAGCTTGATTAGGTTCCATAACGTTATATCCTTTCCAAAACTCAGGATCGTATTTTGGTAAATATGTTGGTTTAACTTTAGCCTTTTCTTTAAAACTGTTAAATGTAGCTTCAGTGATGCTTTCGTTTTCAAAAACCACAAGTTCCTTTTTTACAATATTAGATACTTGAAAATTGATATCTGTAGATATTTCATTCTGTTTTCTTCTGCCTTTTGTGTGTTTATTTTTTTCAATAATTTTTAAAGGTCTTTTAATACCAAATTTATTACCAGATTCTATTTCGGCATATTTAAGGGCATATTTATCCGTGTCGTTTTTCGAGTAAATAAAGGTGCCTTTGGTAAGGTATTGAGAAAACGAAATACCTAAAAGTCTAAACTTCTTGAGTGGTTTTACATTCTCATAATCTAAGCGTATAATCGCAAAATCATCAGTGTTTACATATATTACGCCTTTAAAGTCTTCTTTTCTTTTTGGAGTAAAAGTTATCTTATATGCAAATTCACCGTTTAAAAATTGGTAATCTAAAAGCTCGAATTCGTATCGGTTAGATTTTTCAAGAAAGTTTAAATGCGAGTCTTCAAAAATAAAACTACTAGCCTCTAAATTTGAAATAGCACGTTTTCTATATCTTAAAAAGTTCTTTTTCCTTTCGGCTTCTTTCTTTTTTTGTTCTTCAATAAAAGCTTTTGTTTTTTCAATGTCTTTGTCTACTTCTTTAGTTTCACCAAAAAGTGAAGAATCTATGTCTTCTTTAGTTCCAAAAATTCCAGATTTAATTTTAAAATACGAGTCTCTTTTAACGTGTTTTTTAAATATATTGTTGAATTTTTCTTCTAAACCTTCAAATGAGATTTCATTGTTTTTATCGTAAAGGTTTGAAGCCTTAATAATATCTAATTTCAAAGCATCTTTAGAAATAGGTTTTTGGTAAAAATCACCTAAAATTTCTGTGTAGTTCCCAGAGTTTTTTGGCATGATGTATAAAACGCTATCTACAAACTTTTGGTTAATTTCTGGAATCGTCGATTTTTTAATATCTATAGTGTTTTTAAGAATATTATTATTGTCAGATTGTCTGTAAAACAATCTGCTTTTACTGTAATCAAAATCATAATTATTAGCTAAGTTTTCTTTAGCTTTTTCTATTATTTCATCTACTGTATATTTTTTATTAGAAACTAAAACTTCATCTAATTCAATAGATTTTGTGCTTAAAACAATAATGCTGTCTGTAAATTTTTTAATGGCAATACGTTTAGTTTCATAGCCCAAGCAGTTGATAAAAAGAGAGTCTTTTTTAGTGATTTTTTTATCTAAATACATCTGAAAAACACCATTTTCGTTACTAATAACACCAGATTTTTTATTGAGTTCTATAGTTGCAAACGGAATAGGCTTTTGCGTAGTAGAATCAATCAATTTTGCATGTATTGATTCTTGTGCATTAAACAATTGAGAAATAAAAAGGGTAACTAAGATAAAAAGTAATTTTGGCTGCATATAAAAATCTATTTGCTATAAAAGTAGACGATTATATAACCTAAATGTAACATTTAGGGTTTCATTAAGTGAAATTTATTATTTGTTAACATTTACATATTTTACATAATATTGATTTAGTTTATCTGGCGAAGCACCAAGCCATTTTTTTAAATGAATAGTCCAATAATGAAATTGTAACCGCCAAATACCATTCGTGTTATAATGTCTTGGAGAAGTGGTTAACCACTTTTGAATGACTACAAATTGTTTTCGAGCGTAAAGTTTGCTAATAAAATCGTTGTCTTCGTAAATTTTAAAATTTTCATCAAAACCTCCAATAGAATTAAAAAGTGACTTTGTAATAAATA
>NZ_CAXIBN010000191.1:0-5814 GCF_964021735.1 uncultured Wocania sp.
TCAATATCTTTAAATTCTAATTCTTCTTTATGTAAAACCGCTTCAGCAGGCTCACCTTTATATTCCCATGCTGCTACAAAAGCAAAGTCTTTATCATTACGTTTTGCTTCTCCTTTTTGTGGTCCAGATTCTTCTGCTGATTCTTCTCTAAAATGGCCGCCACAAGACTCTTCGCGCATTAAAGCATCTTTGGCAAATAATTCTCCAAGCTCTAAGAAATCGGCAACACGACCTGCTTTTTCAAGTTCTGGATTCATTTCATCTGCCGTTCCTGGAACTGAAACCTCTTTCCAGAATTCTTCTCGAATCGCTTTAATTTCAGCCATAGCTTCTTTTAAACCTGTTGCATTTCTAGACATTCCTGCCTTATCCCACATTACTTTTCCTAACTTCTTATGGAAATAATCTACAGATTTTGTTCCTTTATTATTTACAAAGAAATTAATTCTGTCGCTTACTTCTTTTTCTGCTTCATCAAATTCCTTAGTATCGGTTGGAATTTTTCCTGTTCGAATATCATCAGATAAATAATCTCCAATAGTATACGGTAATACAAAATAACCGTCGGCTAAACCTTGCATTAATGCCGAAGCTCCAAGACGATTGGCACCATGATCTGAGAAATTTGCTTCTCCTATACAATAGCAACCTGGAATAGTTGTCATTAAATTATAGTCTACCCAAACACCTCCCATAGTATAATGTACTGCTGGGTAAATCATCATTGGTGTTTTGTATGGATTTTGATCTACAATCTTTTCATACATTTGAAATAGATTACCATACTTAGCTTCTACAATTGCCTGACCCAATTCAATAATTTTTTCTTTAGAAGGGTTTTCTATATTATGGATTTTAGCTTGCTCTTTCCCGTAGCGCTCAAATGCTGACGCAAAATCTAAATATACCGCTTCCCCTGTAGCGTTAACACCATAACCCGCATCACAACGTTCTTTGGCAGCACGAGATGCTACATCTCGAGGCACTAAGTTTCCAAAAGCTGGATAACGACGTTCTAAGTAATAATCGCGTTCGTCTTCAGACAAATCGGTTGGTTTTTTACGACCTTCACGGATTGCCATAACATCTTCCATATTTTTAGGCACCCAAATACGTCCATCATTACGAAGTGATTCAGACATCAATGTTAATTTAGACTGATAATCTCCACTTCGAGGAATACATGTCGGGTGAATCTGTGTATAACAAGGGTTTGCGAAATACGCTCCTTTTTTATGAATTTTCCAAGCTGCAGTAGCGTTAGAACCCATTGCGTTTGTCGATAAGAAATAAACATTTCCGTATCCACCTGAACCCACAACTACGGCGTGAGCCGAATGTCTTTCTATTTCTCCAGTAATTAAATTACGTGCAATAATTCCACGTGCTTTCCCATCAACTATAACAATATCAAGCATTTCGTGACGGTTAAACATTTCTATTTTACCACGAGCTATCTGACGGTTCATAGCTGAATATGCACCTAATAATAATTGTTGTCCTGTTTGACCTTTGGCGTAAAATGTTCTTGAAACTAATACACCACCAAACGAACGGTTATCTAATAATCCGCCATAATCACGTGCAAAAGGAACACCTTGAGCTACGCATTGGTCTATAATATTAGCAGAAACTTCTGCTAAACGATACACATTAGCTTCACGCGAGCGATAATCACCACCTTTAACAGTATCATAAAATAATCTATGTGTTGAATCTCCATCGCCTTGATAGTTCTTAGCAGCATTTATTCCGCCTTGAGCGGCAATAGAATGTGCACGACGCGGAGAGTCTTGATAAGCAAACGCTTTAACGTTATAGCCTAACTCTGCTAAAGTTGCTGCTGCCGAACCACCAGCTAAACCTGTACCAACAACAATAACATCAATATGACGCTTATTAGCTGGATTTACAAGATTAATTTTATTTTTATAGTCTGTCCATTTATCTTTAATTGGACCCTTTGGTACTTTTGAATCTAAAGCCATAATATTTTTTAGATTAATGGTTAAGATGATGGAAAAGTGCAATAATTATAAATCCTAAAGGAATAATAATCGAATATGCCTTACCTATATTTTGAAGCGTTTTTTTACGTCCAGCCGTTGAACCCATAGATTGAAAAGCCGAGGTAAATCCATGAGCTAAGTGTAATCCTAATAATATAAAAGCAATTACATATGCAGCAACTCTCCAGATAGGAACAAACTTTTCTACTAACTCATGATAGTAACGTGTTGGGTCTTCAGGTTGAACATTAATGTATTTTACATTGATTTCATGAACCCAAAAATCGGCAAAATGTAAAACAAGAAAAGCCAAAATAACCAATCCGCTATAAATCATATTCCTACTCATCCAAGTAGAATTTGCAGCACCATTATTTCTAGCATAAGCAATACCATTTGCCTTTTTATTCTTAATTTCTAATATGAATCCCATAACAAAATGAAACACCACACCAAAAATTAAAACGGGTTGTAAAGCAAATTGAATTAATGGATTTGTACCCATGAAGTGAGATAATTCATTAAACAGGTCTTCACTAAAAAGTGACGTAATATTTACTGCTAAATGAATAATTAAGAAAAACATAAGGAAGAACGCAGAAAGCGCCATGGCTACTTTTCTTCCAATCGAAGATTTAAAAAATCCGCTCATTATTATGAAGTTATTTATATAGTTACAAAGGTACTTTACAATAAAGTTATAGACAAAAAGTTACGCCTTTAAAATTTGTATTTAGAACCATTTTAATTTAGAAACTTTATTTTATTTGAATAATTGATTTTTCTGAACCAATTCTAACACCATATTCACCTTTTGGCAAGTAATATTTACCATTTTCGGCTTTATTAATTTTAACACTTGTATTCTCTTTCATTAATGATTTTTGTGCTTTTTCAGAAATGGTTAAATCGTATTCAATAGTATTGAATCCTTTCTCTGCATTTACTTTTATTACATTTAGTTCTGAGTTATTTTCAGATAAGATTTTAATGGTTTGCTCTCCAGTTTTATTTGCATAAAAATTAATATCAATTGAAGGCTCAAAAACCTTAGACCAGGCACTAAAACTACTTCCCCAACGTAAAGAATGCTTAACATCTTCAACGTCAAAAAGCACAATAGATTGATTCATTTTTGATGCACTCATTTTTTGTAAATGTTTAATATTGGTTTTGTAAATGCTTCTCCCGTGTGTTCCTAAAAGTAAATCGTTAGCTTTAGGCTGAATAACCAAATCGTGAATCGCAACACTTGGCAATCCTTTGCTAAAAACGTCCCATTTTTCACCTTTATTAAAAGATACGTATGCGCCATTATCTGTTCCTACATATAAAATATTCTCGTTTTTAGGATCTTCTTTAATCACGTTTACTGGTGATAATGGAATATTTGAACTAATATTTTTCCACGTATTTCCGTAATCATCACTCATATAAACATACACCGAAAAATTATCCCAACGATATCCGTTTAAAGTCACATAAACACGTTCTTTTTTATGCTGCGATGCGATAACGCGTGTTACCCACAAATCCTTTGGTAATTCGTTTGAAATATTTTCCCAACTACCACCAGCGTTTTTAGTGACATGAATTAATCCATCGTCACTTCCTGTATAAATTAACCCAAATTGAAAAGGCGATTCGCTAATGGTTGTTAATGTGCCATAAGCAACATTTCCTGCTTTCCCTCCATTGGTTAAATCGTTACTAATAGCAGTCCAATCATCTCCCTGATTCATAGAACGCATCAATTTATTTCCACCTAAATATAAAATATCTTGATTATGAGGCGACAATAAAATAGGGGTTTGCCAATTAAATCGATACGGATTCTCTCCCAACTCATGTTTGGGTTGAATATATTTTTGTGCTTTAGTTTCTCGATTGATTCTAAAATAATTTCCGAATTGATACCCTGTATAAACAATATTTGAGTTTCTGCTATCAATTTGAATATGCATCCCATCGCCTCCCATAATACTCTCCCAAGGATTCTGACCACTTTGTTGCCAACGTTTATTAACACCAGCATTATGAGCACCAACCCAAACACCATTATCTTGTAAACCGCCATAAACGTTATACGGTGTTTCGTTATCTACATTTATGGCATAAAATTGACCTACAGAGGTTACATTTAATTTTTCCCAACTTTCGCCATCGTCATAGCTCATATTTAAACCACCATCATTTCCGTTAATTAAATGTCCTGATTTTTCTGGATTTACCCAAAGTGCTTGATGATCGGCATGTACGTTTTCTTTACTGATGGATGCAAATGTTTTTCCGCCATCTTTAGATTTTAAAATAGGCACCCCCATAATGTAAATACCATCTTTATTTTGAAGGTCAACTCGTATTTCTCCAAAATAATAGCCATAACTATAATACAAATCGTCAATATAGTTTTCATGTGTTTTTTGCCATGTTTTACCACCATCAATACTTTTATAAACCTCAGCTCCAATTACAGGTGTGTCGAAAAGCATAGTGTTGGCATTTTCTAAGTATTTAGCCAAATCGATTGGTTTTACGTTGCCGCTTCTTACCATTTGTTTTACATTTTCGGCACGATATTTTTCTTGAAATCCGTTAGTTTTTAAAAACCCATTGAGCTTTTTATCTTCAAGGTTTAAAAAAGATTCAATGGTCATGGTTTTAAAATCTTCCTTAGTTAAGCCTTTTTTATCTTCTTCTTTATTTCCTGAAGTCCTTCTAAATTGACTGTCGTGCAACGCATAAATTATGTTTTCGTTAAAAACTGCTAAACCAATTCTACCAACACCATCGCCAGTAGGAAATCCACTTTTTGGAGTCGATATTTTAGTCCAAGTATTACCAGCATCTGTACTTTTATAAATTGCTGAATTATTTCCACTTCCATTAAAATTCCATGCTTTTCTGTCTTTTGTCCACGATGAAGCAAACATCACATTGTAATTGTTTGGCGCGTATTGCACATCAATAATACCACTTACGTCATCAACAAAAAGATTTTGTTTCCAGGTTTTGCCTCCATCAGTAGTTTTATAAATACCACGCTCTTTGTTTGGAGAGTATAAATGACCTGTAACGCCAATTACAACTTCATCAGGGTTATTTGGGTTAATAAGAATTCGACCAATGTGATGAGAATCTGGTAACCCAACATTTACCCAAGTTTTTCCGTTATCAGAAGATTTCAAAATCCCAATTCCAGCATAACTAGAACGCGATGAATTATTTTCTCCAGTACCAACCCAAATGGTTCTCGTTTTCCAGTCTACGGCAATGTCTCCAACATTTTGAGTATTTGAAGTATCTAAAATTGGCTCAAAAGTAGAACCATTATTAATTGTATGCCACACGCCACCAGAGGCATAACCAACATAAAATTCTGTTGGATTATTAGGATTTACATCTAAATCTACAACCCTGCCGCTCATTATTGTTGGCCCTATATTATCAAAGGATACGTTTTTAACTAATGAGTTTTGAGCGAGTTCTTGTTTTTGTTGAATCGCTTTTTCCAAAACATTTGCAGATGTTGATGCTTGTTGGCTAAAGCCAAAACAAGAACAAAAAAGGAAGCAAATAATAAGGTGTTTTTGAAGTCTCATATTGATTGGTTTTATGGTTATGAAAATTAACCATTCTTAATGTTCTAGCAAAATTTAACCATTCATTTTATTTAAGCCTTATAATTTAGTCATAAAAAAAAGCCTGTAAAATTGATTCCACAGGCTTTCATATTATTTATCGATTTACTTAATCTAATACTATCTTTTTCGTAATCACTGCAGAATCAGAATGAATATTTACA
>NZ_CAXIBN010000192.1:0-5710 GCF_964021735.1 uncultured Wocania sp.
CCCATAGGCTCATCGGCGCCAAATGTAGTTAAAAACCCTGCCACAGCACTTGCCATACACAAACGTGCATTACAGTCTAAATTATTAGTTCCAATAGCTCCTTTCATTAATTTTGAAGCTACATAACCTTCTGGAATTGTAGATTGTCCCGAAGTGTACATCGCGACCGAATCTTTCCCATGTGCCGCAATGGTTTCTTTCATTTTATTGGCAACAATATCTAAAGCTTCATCTATAGGCGTTTTTACATAAGTTCCATTTTTCTTCACTAAAGCATGAGTTAATCGGTCTTTAGAATGAATACACATGGTTTGATGATAGCCTTTTACACAAAGTAATCCTTTATTTACAGCACTATTTGGGTCGCCTTTTACAGCAACTGCCTTTCCATTTTCAGTTCCAACCAAAATACCACAACCTACGCCACAGAATCTACAAGGTCCTTTTTTCCAGTCTAAATTTGCTCCATCTGGTATACCTGCTTCTTGCTCGCTAGCAAATAATATTCCTGGAAACATAGCTGCTGCAGCTGTCATTGCTGAGAGCTGCGCCATTTTTTTTAAAAAATTTCTTCTGGTTGATAATGAATTGGTCATGTGCTTACTAATTTTGTGGACTATTAAAACCTGAAACCATTGCTAATAGTTTTAAGCTATCAATTTTTTCTATTTTCTCTTTAAGGATTTCTTCAAAAGCGTCGTCTAAAGTATCAGTTACTACTACCAACACATTTTCATTTGTTGCGGGTAATACCTCGCACTCTTTTATAGCAGATAAGGCATCTATAAGATCTTGTTTTCTACCATCTTGAGGGTGTGCTAAATAGCTTTTTATTGGCATATCATAATATTTCTAAAGTGTAAATCTCTTTCAATTTAATAAAAAATAAACTGACTTTTATCATGTAATAAGAAAAAATGAAATCGCTATATTTGTAAGGACATAACGAAAAAAAATAAATGATTTCAATTTCTGAAGCTATTTCAATTGTAAAAAACAACGGAAAACCTCTTTTAAAAAAAACCATAAAATCAGTTGAAAAAGCTAGTGGTTATATTTTATTTGAAGATGTTGTTTCCCTGATTAATATGCCACCATTTAGGCAATCAGCTATGGATGGATATGCTTTAAATTTACATGATAGTTTATCTTATAATCTAGTTGGAGAAGTGAAAGCTGGTGATGGGCACCAACCTAATTTAAAAAAAGGAGAAGCCGTTAGAATTTTCACGGGAGCACCAGTTCCAGATTCTGCAAATGCTGTTATGATGCAAGAGAAAGTGGAATCGAATGGAAATAGCATCACTATTGAGCATCAAATTGCATTAGAACATAATATTCGTCCGTTAGGAGAGCAAGTAAAGGCTGGAAATATTGCTTTAAAAAAAGGCACAAAATTAACACCTGCTGCAATAGGTTATTTAATTTCTTTAGGAATTACGAAAGTTTCAGTTTTCAAAAAACCAAATATTGCCATTATTACTACAGGCAATGAATTGATTGAAGCTGGACAAGATTTAAGCTACGGAAAAATTTATGAAAGCAATTCTAAAATGCTTTTAAGCGCACTTTACAGTTTGAAATTCTATGATGTAACGCTTAATAAAGTTGAAGATGATTATGATAAAACTGTTTCTGCACTAAAAAAAGTAATTAACGAAAATGATTTAGTCTTAATTACTGGAGGTATTTCTGTTGGCGATTATGATTTTGTTGGAAGTGCTCTTAAAGCATTAGAAGTTGAAGAACTATTCTATAAAGTAAAACAAAAACCAGGAAAGCCTTTATTCTACGGAAAAAAGAAAAATACTCAAATTTTCGCTTTACCAGGCAATCCTGCTGCTGCTTTATCTTGTTTTTATGTTTACGTATATATTTCACTTCAAAAAATGATGAATCGAGAGGATTTAGAATTATCTCGTGTTAAAGCTAAATCTATATCAAATTTTGAAAAGAAAGGTGATAGACCTCAGTTTTTAAAAGCGATTTATAATAAAGGTGAGGTTGAAATTTTAGAAGGACAAAACTCATCAATGCTACAAACATTTGCGCTTTCTAATGCTTTGGTTTATGCATCAGAAGAGATTACAAAAATTGAAATCGGAAATACATTAGAAGTAATTGTATTACCTATTTAAATAATTAATTATGGGCTATAAAATAAAAAGCCGCATCTGGATTGAAGCTGACGACAATGTATTATTAGGCGAAGGTCGCGTACATTTATTAAAAGCAATTCAAGAAACGGGTTCGCTTACTAAAGCAGCGAAATCTCTAAAAATATCTTATAAAAAAGCATGGCAATTATTAGACTCTATAAACAAATCAGCAAAAAAACCAGTAACTATAAATAGTATTGGTGGTAAAGGTGGCGGTGGTGCAGAATTAACTGAATACGGAAAATCTTTAGTTGTAGCTTTTGATGACATCAACAAAAACTGTTGGCGGTTTTTAGATCAACAATTAGAAAAGATTAAGAATTTATAAATGCTTGAAAACGAAAATATATATTTATTTCTGGCTATTCTACCGATAGTATCCTTCCTATATTCTAGCGTAGGTCATGGTGGTGCAAGTGGTTATTTAGCATTAATGGCTCTGTTTTCATTTGTTCCAGAAACCATGAAACCAACTGCCCTATTGCTAAACTTGTTCGTGGCGGGTATTTCGTTTTACTATTATTATAAGGAAGGTTATTTTAACAGAAAGTTATTTTTATCGTTCGCCATTACCTCAATCCCATTAGCATTTTTGGGTGGCACAATTGAAATTGATGCTACACTTTATAAAAAAATATTAGCGGTTTTATTGGTGTTCGCCATTTTAAAAATGTTGAATGTTTTCGGAAAAGAAAGCAATACCATAAAAGATATTAAATTGTGGCAAGGATTAATTGTTGGTGGTATTATCGGTTTTTTTTCTGGGCTTATTGGTATTGGTGGAGGTATTATTTTAACACCCATAATTTTGCTTTTACATTGGGGTAAAATGAAGGAAGCTGCGGCAGTTTCTGCTTTATTTATTTGGGTGAATTCAGCCGCTGGTTTAATAGGTCAATTAAATAGTGGTGTAATCATTGAAAAGGAATCGTTTTTACTAGTAGGAATTGCAATTATTGGTGGCGTTTTGGGTGGCTACTACGGAAGTAAAAAAATTAACAATCAAAAGCTTCGATACATTTTAGCTTTTGTGCTCGTAATAGCCTGTGCTAAATTATTTTTTGCATAAAATTTATGATAGATAAAAAAAACATTACAGGCATAATTTTAGCAGGCGGAAAAAGCTCGCGAATGGGAACAGATAAAGGTTTTTTAATGTTGAATAAAAAACCATTTATACAATATAGTATTGAGGCACTAAGTCCTTTAGTTTCTGAAATTATAATCGTTTCAAATAATTCTAAATATGATTCTTTTAACTTAAAACGAGTTAACGATATTATAAATAACGCTGGACCAATTGCTGGAATATGTTCTGGCTTAGAAGCTTCATCAACCACATATAATTTGATTTTAAGTTGTGATATTCCGTTGATTAATTCTGAAATTTTAAAGAAATTGATTGATGCTGTTGATTATGATTCTGAAATTATTCAAATTGAAAATCAAGGAAAAACAATGCCTTTAATCGCTTTATACAAACGGCAAATTAAAGATACTTTTAATGATTTTTTACAGAAAAACGAACATCGATTACGGATTGCGGTAAAAGCATGTAACTCGAAAAATATCATATTAGAACAAGCTCACGAATTTTCTACAATAAATGTGAATACTAAAGAAGATTTAAAACTAATTGAAGATGCATATAACTGTTAAATACTTTGGACAAATAGCTGAAGTAACACTAAAAGAAGAAGAATCTTTGGAGTTTTCAGGACATCTAATTTCTGAATTTTTAGAGATGCTTTATTTAAAATATAAATCCTTAAAAAACAAAGATTTTCAAGTGGCACAAAATCAAGAATTAGTTTCCGTTGAAACTAAAATTACAGGAAGCGAAATCGCTTTACTACCACCTTTTGCTGGTGGTTGATTATGAATAGATATAACAGACATATCATATTATCAGAAATCGGACAAACCGGTCAAGATAGAATTTCCAATGCCAAGGTATTGGTTATTGGTGCTGGTGGTTTGGGTTGTCCCGTTTTGCAGTATTTAACCGCTGCGGGTGTTGGCACTATTGGGATTATAGATTTTGATGTGGTTGAATTATCCAACCTACAGCGTCAGGTTCTCTTCGGTACAGCAACACTTGGAAAGAACAAAGCAAAAGCTGCAAAAGAACGGTTGGACGATTTGAATGATAGTATTTCAATTATCGCTTACGCGGAAAAGCTAACACATCAAAATGCTATTCATTTATTCAATCGATACGATATTATAGTTGATGGTACCGATAATTTTGAAACGCGTTATTTGGTAAACGATGCCTGTATTATCGCAAACAAACCTTTAGTTTTTGGTGCTATTTATAAATTTGAAGGGCAAGTTTCTGTTTTTAATTATAACAACGGACCAACTTATCGTTGCATATTTCCAAATCCGCCTAAAAAAGATACAATTCCAAATTGTTCAGAAATTGGTGTTTTAGGTGTGCTTCCTGGAATTATTGGCAGCATGCAAGCCAACGAAGTTTTAAAAATTATTTTAAATCTGGGGGATGTACTTTCAGGGAAATTGTTGTGCTATAATTCACAAACATCAAAAACATCCATCTTAAAAATTAATCGAAATGAAAAAAGCATCAATTCGGTTTTAAAAGACAAAGGAAGTTTTTGTAAAAAAGAAATAAATTTTAATTGCGAATTTGATGCTGGCGAAGTTTCAATTACATCCATTTTATCAAAAGAAAACATTCAATTTATCGATGTTAGAGAAACACACGAACAACCAAAAATTGAAACAATAAAAGTAACTCAAATTCCTTTAAGCGAACTAGAAAACAACTTAGATAAAATCGATTCAGAAAAAGAAAAGTATCTGTTTTGTCAATCAGGAATCCGCAGTAAAAAAGCAGTTTCTATTTTAAAAGCATTTAAAATTGAAAACTGTTTTAGCATAAAAGAAGGTGCAATAGATTTAATTAATCATATAAAAGAACAAAATAAAATTTCATTATAATGAAAGATAAAAACCCAAAAAACGTATTTAAACAAGGTGCCATTTCCTCTAAGTTTATTGGAGATTCCATCGCCAAACATCAAACCAAAACTAGTATTGGCGCGCACAACATTTTTTTAGGTCAGGTACGTGCTGATGTTATTAACAATAAAACTGTTTCCGCAATAGAATACTCAGCTTATGAAGATATGGCAAATCAAAAATTCCACGAAATTCGCGAAGCCGCTTTTGAAAAATTCGAATTAACCTGCATGCATATTTACCACAGTTTAGGCGCAGTAAAAACAGGTGAAATTTGTTTATTTGTATTTGTATCATCACCAAGACGAAAAATAGTTTTTAAAGCTTTGGAATATATCGTTGAAGCCATAAAAGCAGATGTTCCTGTTTTTGGAAAAGAAATTTTTGAGGATAGTTCTCACCAGTGGAAAGTAAACTCTTAATTGTTTATTTGTTGAATCGTTTATTAGTTTAATTGTAAATTATTAATACACATGTCGTATACGTTTTCGTTTGAAAAATTGAATGTTTGGCAAGATTCTAAAGAATTAGTTAAACTAATTTATCTAATTACTCAAAAATTC
>NZ_CAXIBN010000193.1:0-5676 GCF_964021735.1 uncultured Wocania sp.
TATAATAACAATAAGCTTGAGTGGGCGAATTTCTGCGAAATTCGGTGAGGGTTTGCTATCTTAGGACTTTATACAGTAATTCTGGCGGGATTTGCCGCTTACTGTGATTATACTAACACGTTAGCCTTCATTTTGACAAAACCGCCCGCAATTAAACAAAAATTCAAAAACAATATTAAAAAAAGAACTACGTTGAGTTGTTTTACGAACTGATAAATTCAAAAAAATATGGAATTTTATTTTATACAAATAGGCTTAGCTTTAATGCTTGCTTTTGTAACCTATTCATTAAGTAATAAAATTAATAGAAGTGCGAATAGATATTTAGCCATTCTTTTTGGTTTTATATCATTACTATTTACACTTCCTTTAATTGGAGAATATTTTTTTGAAGAATGGTTTGGTGTAGATATTGTCCTTGAAAGTATCATATTCCTTATTCCTTCATTCCTTTATTTATCAGTATATCACTTTGTGAATAGACCTAATTATTTCTTAAAAAAACATTATCTACTATTTATTCCTTTTATAATGGTGGTTATGGTTTGGATGTTTTTAAATAGTACAGAAACTAATCGTCTATTTTTAGAAAACAGCTTTGAAACTTTTGATGCTTTTTTAATAATTGCGCTTTTTTTATTTTCTGTAATCATTTTCTATTATGTAATAAAGATGCTTATTAAGCATAAAAAAAACGTTTTAAAGCTTCACTCTAATAAACAAGGTGTAAACCTAAATTGGCTTTATAATTTAATACTTGTTTTCCCTTTACTACTTATAATTCATTTAGTTTTTGAAATAAGTTCCGAAGAAAATTACTTTGTATATTTTTCCAACTTTATGTTATTCATTATTTTATTTTATAGTGGCTATCATATTTTACAACAAAGAGAAGTTTTTGACCTAACCCCTAGACAAAAGTTTCAATTTGTAAATGAACCTCTTCAAAAAGTCAGTTTTCAAAAAGAAGAGCTTATAGATAAAAACTTAGTACTTGAAATAGCTAATGAACTAGAAAAATTAATGGAAGAAGAACAACCATTTTTAAACAAAAATCTTTCATTATCTACACTTTCCGACAAATTAAATACGAGGACACATATTTTATCATTTGTTATCAATACAAACTATAATGTAAACTTTTACACCTATGTAAATAAATTTAGATTAAACTATAGTAAATCACTTCTTAAAAATCCGAAAAAGCAACATTTAAGTATGGAAGGTGTCGCTTATGAAAGTGGTTTTGGTTCTAAAAGCACCTTTAATACGCTTTTTAAAAAGCATATAGGAATGACACCTCTTCAATTTAAAAATAATGAAAATCAATAAGTTAAAAATTATCGCATCCAAGTAGTTGTTCAACTTTATCCAGTTGAACACTAATTCATATCAATATGAGTTTCTTTGGCAAACAATTAAACTTAAATTTTTATGAAGCTCAATTTTTTTTCAATTATTTTATTTTCCGTGATGTTTTTCACGATGGCATGTTCAACAGACGACAATGCTAACTCTATTAATCAGGTTGATCCCATAATTGGTTCTTTTCAATCAAGTTTCACATTAACAGATGAGACAGAGGATGGACAAGTTGTTGATATCTCTGCCAATGGGATAATCATATTTAATGCAGATGGTACTGGTTCTAGAAATCTATTAGTTACAACTGACGGAGGCGAACCTCAAGAATCAAATGAGACATTTGAATGGGAAAATCTATCTTCCACACTTAATTCTTCGGAAACTACACAAAATTATGCTATTAACGGTGACGCTTTTACAGCGGTATTCACATCCACTTTTAGCAGTCTTGTTCTATCTGAAGACGGTGGAGATCTTCAAATTTCAATGACAAGAAATTAAAAGATGAGCAGAGATTTTATATTTATAATTTCCGTAGTATTTACTGTTATTAGTTGCAATCCGCATGATATTACAGGAGATTATGTGCCTATTATAAATCGTACCGCTGAGGTTCATGCCTATGAATGTGAAGATGCTTTAGGACCACTCCCCAGATTTAGTTGTGCTGATGCAATTGAAGTCCCAACTACTAAAGATGGTGTTCCTGTAACATTTCCTGGTGGTGAGGAAGGTAGTGGAAGTACAGACCCAAGTGATTGTGACCATCCTTGGGCTTTTGGTATGGCATGTCAAACAGGAAACAGGGTAGGCCGATATCAAGGGTTGAATGTTGATGGAAGTGAAAATACGGATGTGGTTTTTATAACTTTTTGCAGAGATGGAGGACTCGGAGTTATAGGTTATAAGTTTTCTACTGGAGAAACTTGTTTCTTTTCTATTATTGATGGCGCCGATTCAAATAATACTCCCCTTCCTGGAGAAACAGGATATAATGATTCTTGGATGAGTCCACAAGTAGTTGCAGATGATAGATGTATGAATTGTCACATGGCAGACCCTTTTCTACATACTCCTGCAATAGATCAGTTATATCTTCCTAATACGCAAGAATTATTAGTTCCTATAACAGCGAATGGCCCATACACGATTATTGGAGCAGAATTTCAACAACCAATAACTGCGAGTTTTGATAATAATCAATGCGTATCATGTCACCGTCCACAGTGTACCACACATTTTCAAAATTATCCGTTGGACGAATTAGTAATGCCACCGCCTTTTCAAAATGCTACTGACTTTGACCATAGTAATATTTCCAATGCAGATAGGCAAGCTATTAGAGATTGGTGCGCAACTCTTGGATTATAAGGCTCTAATGGTTAAATAATAATATTATGATGAAAAAAATAATATATACTAGTATTTTAATACTAATGATGTCAAGTTGTTCTGAAGGGTATATTCCAATAGATGAAGCTACTACAATACCAACAGGACCTATTACCTATCAAACACATATTAGTCCTGTTATTTCTTCAAGATGTATTAGCTGTCACGGAGGTAGCGACCCGCAAGGAGGACTTTTGTTACAAACCTTTAATCAAGTTCGCAATTCAACAGAAAATGGAACACTTATTCAACGCATAAACGACCCTGCAGATCCAATGCCAACTACAGGATTAATGCCTGCTTCTACAAGAGCACTTTTTGATGAATGGGTGAATAATGGTTATTTAGAAAATTAGTTATGAAAAAACACACGTTCTTAATTGCTTTTTGTTTTTTAGTATCATTACAGCTTCATTCACAAAAATACTTTACTCGCTCAGGTATCACTCAATTTGAAGCCTCAGAAAAAGCCTTTGAGCCTATTGAAGCAATTAATAGTAGCACTACAGTACTATTAGATACTAACAATGGTAATATAGTCTCACAGGTGTTTATGGCAGGATTTCAATTTAGAAATGCCTTAATGCAAGAGCATTTTAACGAAAATTATATGGATAGCTATCAATACCCTAAAGCAACATTTAAAGGCAATCTAGATAATTTTTCTATTGTCAGTTTGAAAGCTAATAACAGCTATGATTTAAATGGAGTGCTTAGCATAAAGGGTATAAATAAAAACATTCAAACAACTGTATCTGTAAAAGTTGAAAACAATCGAATATTTATTTCAGGTAGTTTTTACGTAAACGCTAATGATTTCGACATCAAAATTCCTTCAATTGTTCAAGACAAAATTGCAAAGCAAATTGAAATCAGTATTGCTTATGAGCTTATTGAAAAAAAATAAAACTGTTTTTATAATTATTTCGATAGTCATATTGAGTGTTGGGATAATTTCTGTTTATCAATATATATATCGTTCACCTAAAAAAACAGTTGAGATAGCTCCTGAATATAAAGGAAATGCAAATGAATTCAACTATTTGGTAACTGATAATCTTTCCCATTGGATAAGTAAAATTGTTCAAATAACTGGAAAAGTTACACAGGTTAATGAGGATGGTATTTTACTTAATGGCACTATTTATTGTCAAATTGAAGATATACACGATTTTCAATCAATTACCGAAAATCAGAATATTGTTATCAAAGGAAAATTGGTTGGGTTTGATGAATTATTAATGGAAATAAAATTAAATCAATGTATTATTATTCAATAAAAAAATCGTTTTTAATAGCAGTACTATCAGTTATTCCTTTCTTATGTGAAGCTCAGGAAGATGATTTGCTACAAGAATTAGATAGTTTAAATCAAAATAAAACATCATTTGAATTACCCGCTTTTAAAGCTCTTCAAATTGGTAATTTACAATCAACAAAAGTGGTTGATAAAGGCGATTTGTACCTTGTAGTAGCGCACCGCTTTGGAACCTTAAAAAATGGGATAGATGACTTTTTTGGATTAGACCAAGCCAATACCAAAATTCAATTACTCTATGGTTTATTGCCAAATTTACAAGTGGGATTTAGTAGAGATAGTTATGAAAAAACATACTCTGGAACTGCTAAATATAAGTTATTCAGACAATCCGATAGAGTTCCTGTTAATGTATCACTTTATGGTAGTGTGGATATGAATTCACAGCTCAAAAAAAGTGTATACCCTGGGCTAAAAACATCTGATCGATTTTCATATACTGCACAAATTTTAGCATCAAGAAGTTTTTCAGAAAAACTTTCTTTAGAAGTAGCGCCAATTTTTGTGCGTCACAATTTACAAGATTTGAATTTTACTAAAACTCTGACTCATAATCAACTACTTTTTGGGATGGGAGGTCGCTATAAACTTTCTAAAAGATTAAGTTTGAATATGGACTATGCCTATAATTTTAGTAAAAACAAGAATTCATTATATAAAAACCCTTTAACAATAGGGGTTGATATTGAAACAGGCGGTCATGTTTTTCAATTATTATTTACCAACTCCAGAGCGAGTAATGATAGTAGTTTTTTAACAGAAACCACTGGAGATTGGTCCAAGGGTGAAATTTCATTTGGCTTCAACATTGTACGTGTATTTTAAGTTAACCTTTACAAATAGTTCAATTATAAATTCAAATCACTACTCTTTTAAATATGTTTGAAAGGTTAAAAACTAAATAGAATAGGAAGAAGATCACTCATAATTTAGGTCTGAATATTCAAAATGTAACAAATAGGCTTAATAAAACTGTTCCTGATTATTTTTATGATGATGTAACAAATGAGATTATGAAAAACACAACAGAACAAAATGGATTGTTTCCATTTTTAAAGTAGAGTATAAATTTTTTAAAAATCATTTACGGAATAAAAATATTGAAGACTAAAAAAACGAAAGGCTAACAACGTGTATAATTCATTGCTAGTACTCGCCTACTTACGAAAATCCTTGCAGATTTTCTATTTGGTTTGTATTTGCTAAATTAGGTGCTTAAACACGCAACGAAATCATACACAAACACGTTGTAAAACATTTTAGAGCAACATACAGGAAAGCCGAAAACTGAATAGAGTAAGCAAAAATTTAACATAAAATAAAATGAAAAAAATATTACTTCTATTTGCTTTTGTATTATTAAGTACTTTAAGTTATTCCCAAGAATTAACTTATTCAAAAAATTATAATGGAGATACAGTAGCAAAAGACAAATATGGAAATATTGTAGCAACGGGTTCTAAAAATTACAATGGTGATTTTGTTTGGAAAGACAAATATGGAAATGTAATTAAAACAGAATCTCGTAATTATAATGGAGATAAAGTTTCTAAAGATAATTATGGAAAAATTTAAAGTTACCGATGTTGTAGATGATGTAA
>NZ_CAXIBN010000194.1:0-5614 GCF_964021735.1 uncultured Wocania sp.
CTTAAAAAACTCAAAACATAACTAATCGATTTTAAAATCTATGAAACCCTCTATCCCGTACTTCTCCTTTTTTACCTAAACTATTAAATTTCCAGCTAAAACTAAGCATAAAATAACGTTGCAAAACCGTACTTTGAGAATCTTGAATATAGTTTTCTGTTGCTATTCGTCTTGCATTTGTATTTTGGTTTAATAAATCATATGCCTTTAGTGTTAAAGTAGCATTATCCTTCATAAACGAATAAGCTAAAGTAGCATTCCAAAACCAAGCACTTTTTTGAAAACCATCTGCGATATTTGGATTGTAATTATAGTTTATATCATTTCGCCATTCAAAATTTTTAGGCAAATAAAAAGCAGTACCTATATTTAATCTATGATACACAAATGTTCTATCTTCAAAAGTATTAATATCATAAACGTTTTTTGTAAATGACAAATTATATCTTGGACGAATCTCTAAAACATCTTTAATATTAAATTCCATATTAAAACTAGGCCCTATATTTCGCACCTTACTACTATACTTTACATCATTATTAAAATTAATGTTCTTACTTAACCCTAACGAAGCTCCTAAACCAAATTTAATTGTTGTTATAGAATCTACCTTAATCTTTTTATTGTAAAATAAATTAGAGTTAATGTTATAATTTCCGCTTACGTTTTCATAAGTTGTTTTTCTTATTAAATTGTCATCTATTATCGATTTTCTAACGACTTGATTATTGCTAAAACTACTACTCAAATAACCATAAAACCCTGTGCCTTTAGTAAAATCGAAAGCATTAAAATTTGCATAAACTCTATGGTTGCTTCCTGTTTTTAAATTAGGGTTACCCACAACTGTATTTAAAGGGTTAGACACATCTTGAAAAGGTTGTAACTGCGATAAACTTGGTGTGGTATTTCTGAGTCTGTAACCAATTCTAAACGATGATTTTGGACTAAAACGGTATCTTATTCTTGATGAGAGTTGTAAATTATTAAAATTTCTTTTTATACTTAAATCTGGCCTTAAAAAATCATAATTTTCTAAGGTTCTTAAAATATAATCAGCTTCAACATTGGTAGACAATTTATCTTTTCTGTATGATAACCCCAAACCAAATGTACTATTGTCATCAATATATTTAAAGTTAGTACTTAAGTCTTTGTTAAAGGTATTATAGTCTTGTTTGCTGGTGTCAAAATCAAAAGTGCTTCTTATATTTTCTTGCTTATTTTTATTATAAGAATAGTTAAAATCAAGAGATAACTCTTTACCCTTAATAGGTTGTCTATAAGTAATTCCTGTTGAAATATCACTAGATTGATTTTCACCATCAGTAAATTGTTTCCTTATAATATCGTTTGGTGTTGCACCAAAAATATTAGTTTCAGAATCGAGGAAATCGTCCGTTTCGGTAATATTATTTCGGTTATTAAAAAAGAGCTTAAAAAATGATCCTTTACTTCCAAAACGTTTTGTTAAACTAAGATTATTACTAAAATTTTTAGCTGTGTTTTCAACATAAGATGAAGATGTAGATTCGTTTATTAAAACTCTATCTATATCGCTGGAAGCTTCATCTCTTAATGATATATTTTCACTCTTTATATAGTTAAATGAAGGACGAATGTTTATATATAACGTTGAATCTATTTTGAATTCTAACTCGGTATTGGCTCTGTGGCTATCAGTAGAGTTTGATGAATTGGAATTAGAATCGGTAAAATATCTAGTGTCTGATAAAATATTTTCTCGTTCTGTTGATGACTTGTTTTCAGATTGACTTCCTGAGAAAAAATAACTACCAGAAACATCTGTTTTTTCTCCAATTTTATCAGCATAATTTATACCAGACGTTCTTGAGGTTGTTATACCTTGCCCACCACCAAAAGAACGCCCATCAATTGCAAAAGAGCCATCACCATTAAATCTCATACTGTTTCCGCCTCCAAACATTTTTCTAATCTCGCCAAAGCTAAATCCAGAAGAGTTAATATTGTTGCCTCCAGATAAAACACTTATACGTCTGTCATTATCAAAATAATTAAACATACCAGCAAATTCGTACCGCTCATCTGTTCCTGCACCAGCTGCTACGCGACCAAAAACACCCTTATTATTTTCCTTTTTAATGGTTAAATTAATGGTTTTATTTTCACCATCACTTTCTTTTCCTGCAAAAGCATCAGCTTTAGATTTAGTATCAGTTATCTGTACTTTTTCAATTATTTCTTTGGTTAAATTTTTAGTCGTTATGGTTGGGTCGTTACCAAAAAATGGCTTACCATTTACCAAGATTTTGTTTACTTCTTTACCATTTACTGTTATTTTACCTGCTTCGTCAACTTCAACTCCCGGTAATTGTTTTAACAAATCTTCAACATTTGCATCTTTTTTTGTTTTAAAAGATTTTACATTAAACTCTAAAGTGTCTTTCTTAATGATTATTGGTGCTCTTGATTTAACTATTACCGCGTCTAAAGCATTATCATCTATTAACATATTAATAGGTCCTAGATTAATGTCTTCTTTATTTATAAGGATGGATTTCTTAAATGTTTTATAACCAACGTATGAAATTAAAAGGTTTAATTTATTATCATATGTTTTTCCTTCTAAAGTAAATTCACCTTTTTCGTCAGAAATCGTGTAAGTAATAAGAGTACTATCTTTTGTACTCTCTAAATATACTGTTGCAGATTCTAATAGTATTTTATTTGAATCTCCTTTAACAATTCCTGATATTTTAAATGATTGAGATTGCGAAAAGGAAAATGCCGTGTACGAACACAATAAAATTAAAAAAAAGTGTTTCATTAAATGATTTGATTGATGGTAAATAGCTTGATTTGTATCAAAATTTATACCAAAACAACATTACTTAAGTTTAGTATTAAATGATACAAAATATTTAACGAAAGTAACTAACTTTAAGTATGGCTTATCATAAATAAATCTTAAAACTTATGTAAGAAAATGTTATTTTTTTCTCATGTAAACACTAATAGGCACACCATTAAAATCAAAATGTTCGCGTAATTTGTTTTCAAGAAAGCGTTTATAAGCATCTTTTACATACTGTGGAAGATTACAGAAAAAAGCAAATTGAGGTTGTGGTGTTGGCAATTGCATAATATATTTAATTTTTACAAACTTTGCTTTATATGCTGGCGGTGGATAATTTTCTATAATAGGTAACAATATATCATTTAACTGACTTGTTTTTATTCTTTTAGTTCGATTTTTATAAACCTCAACGGCAGTTTCAATGGCTTTAAAAATACGTTGTTTAGTAAGTACCGAAATAAAAACAATTGGCACATCTGTAAAAGGTTCCATTTGTTTTCTGATGGCTTTTTCGTAATCTTTCATAGATTTATGGTCTTTCTCAACTAAATCCCATTTGTTCACTAAAACAACAATACCTTTTCTATTACGCTCAGCTAACCAAAAAATGTTCTGTACTTGTCCGTCAAAACCACGAGTTGCATCCATAACCAGTAAGCATACGTCAGCATGCTCGATAGCTCGAACGCTTCGCATAACAGAGTAAAATTCTAAATCTTCTTTAACCTTAGCTTTACGACGTATTCCGGCTGTATCAACTAAGTTAAACTCGAAACCAAAGCGATTATACTTTGTATCAATAGCATCTCGTGTGGTTCCTGCAATATCTGTAACGATATACCTATCTTCTCCAATTAACGCATTTATAAATGATGATTTACCAGCATTAGGACGACCAACAACTGCAAATCGTGGTAATTCAACTTCCTTTACTTCTTCCTTTTCTGGTAATGCTTCAATTAAAGCATCTAAAAGCTCGCCAGTACCACTACCATTAATACTTGCTATGGTATAATACTCACCCAATCCTAATGAATAAAACTCAACAGCATCTTCGGCACGCTTACCATTATCAACCTTATTTACAGCTAAAAAAACAGGCTTATTAACTTTACGCAATAATTTAGCAACATCTTCATCCATTCCAGTAACACCAGATTCCACATCAACCATAAAAATAATAGCATCGGCCTCATCAATAGCTAACTCCACTTGCTTATCAATTTCGGCTTCAAAAACATCATCACTACCTAACACATAACCGCCAGTATCTATAAGTGAAAACTCTTTACCATTCCAATCACTTTTACCATAATGACGATCTCGAGTTACGCCACTTACTGCATCAACAATGGCTTCTCGTCGTTGTATTAAACGATTAAAAAATGTTGATTTCCCTACATTGGGACGACCTACTATAGCTACTATATTACTCATACTTTTTACTTCTATAACAGTCTAAGACTGAATTTTATATCTCTTTTGAAATATTTTGCAAAAATAGGAAATATACCCATTGCAACACTCTTTTTAAGTAAAGATTAAAAACGATTTATAATTTGAATAAAAAATGTTACTTTTCTGTGGTTAAAAAATGAGGTATGCCAACTACTAACGATATTGTTTTACGCCCGAGATTTAAGATGGAGTTAAATAAAAATAACGAAACACTATTAAAGGCTTTTGAGGGTGTTAAAAATACACAAAGTGAATTTATTATTAGTAGATTAGATGACCATGTATTTATTAAATTCCCTAAAGAGAAACAACATTTTTGGTCACCTCAATTGCATTTAGAAATAAATAAATCTAAGAACAATTCTAGTACGCTTCATGGTTTATTTGGACCCAATCCTACAGTTTGGACAATGTTCATGTTTTTTCATTTTATAGTCGTTGGTTTTTTTATTGCTTTTGGTATTTGGGCTTATACCAATTGGTCTTTGAAAAACGATTACGCTATACAATTAAGCCTCATGTTTTTAATGGTAATTATTTGGTTTGTATTGTATTTTGCTGGTAGTATAGGAAAAGCATCCAGCAAAAATGAAATGCACGATTTACATGATTTTATGAATAGTGTTTTAGAAAAAAATGAAGTTTCTTAAAACATACTTTTAATGGTAAAAATAAATAATAGTAATGTTGTAACCTTGAGCATTACTAAATTTTAATTGAAAGTACCAAGCGTAACTTATGAAAAGCTTTATAGGTTTCGACTGCGCTCAAGGTGACATCAGTTTACATTTTAATGATTTAAAACATAATGAGATGCTGAAACAAGTTCTGCATGACATTGAATTTACTTGATATTGCAAATTATAAAAATTACACTTTTTTTGAAGTCATTGAATATTACGCTTTTTTACAAGCGCGTAACATTTCACGTTTTCCAGGTGGTCCAGGTAATCGCTCTACTTTAAAACCTACAGTTTCCATAGCGCGCCTAACACTGCCTTTTGCAGAATAGGTTACTAAAACACCATTAGTTTTAAGAGCATCAAACATATTTTGGAATATTTTTTCTGTCCACAATTCTGGTTGAACTCGAGCGCCAAAGGCATCAAAATAAATAATGTTATAACTGTCTTTTCCTTTTACCTCTGAAAAGAATCGATTTTGTTTTACTAATGAAAAATGGGTTGTGATTTTATGTAATTCTTCCCAAGAAACTTCATGCAATTTCTTGAAAATTGAATTATCATTTTCAGAATTTAACTGTTTGGAATAATTTAATTGATTGATTTCATCCATTAAAACAGGATAGCCTTCAAC
>NZ_CAXIBN010000195.1:0-5596 GCF_964021735.1 uncultured Wocania sp.
GTTTTATTATAGTTGTAAATTAACTATTTTCTTCAGTTTTTAAAGCTTCAACATTAGCTTTCACTTCAGCTTCTGTACCTTCAAAAGTCACATAATTAGTAGACTTTTCCCCATTTTGGTTTATAAGGGTAGTTACTACTGCTTTAAAAACACCATCTTCAATTTCATTCATTTCTACTTTAATTTCTTTCGAAATATTTTGAGCTACTAATTCTGTAGCTTCTTTTTCTTCGGTATAAGCAGCAATACCTTCAGCAGTAATTGCAATACTAGGTGCAATAACTAATGCCACAACACTCATTAATTTTAATAGGATGTTTAATGAAGGTCCAGAAGTATCTTTAAATGGATCTCCAACAGTATCTCCAACTACGGCAGCTTTATGCGCATCTGTTCCTTTTCTGCCTTGTTCTTCAATAGTTTTCTTAGCATTATCCCAAGCACCACCAGCATTCGATTGGAAGATTGCCATAAGCACACCACAAGTTGTAACACCTGCAAGCAAACCACCTAGCATTTCTGCGCCTCCTAAAAAGCCAACAGCTACAGGTACAACAATAGCTAATAACCCTGGTAATACCATTTCTCTTATAGACGCTTTTGTAGAAATATCAATACATTTACTATAGTCAGCAACACCATCAGCTTCATCAAAAATAGCACGTTGCTCTTTTGTAGCTTTAGTCATGTCAGAATCAACAGCTCTCATAACTTCTAATGCTGCTTTTAATTTTGGAATATCTCTAAACTGACGTCTAACTTCTTCAATCATTGCCATAGCCGCTCGACCAACAGCATTCATTGATAAAGCAGAAAACACAAATGGTAACATGCCACCAACTAATAAACCAGCCATAATTTTAGGCTGAGATACATCAATAGCCGTTACACCAGCAGTTTTCATAAAAGCTGCAAATAACGCTAAGGCTGTTAATGCTGCAGAAGCAATGGCGAAACCTTTACCTACAGCCGCAGTTGTATTACCAACAGCATCTAATTTATCTGTACGTTCACGAACTTCGCTTGGTAATTCTGCCATTTCAGCAATACCACCAGCGTTGTCACAAATTGGTCCGTATGCATCAACAGCTAATTGAATACCTGTATTTGCTAGCATACCTACCGCTGCAATTGCAATACCATATAATCCAGCATAATGGTGAGATACCATAATAGCTGCTGCAATTAAAAGAATTGGAATTGCGGTACTCATCATACCAACACCTAAACCTGCAATAATATTTGTTGCAGAACCTGTTTCAGACTGCTTAACAATTGACATTACAGGTTTTTTTCCTGTAGCTGTGTAGTATTCTGTTATTTTACCAACACCTAAACCAGCTACTAAACCAGCTATAGTTGCCCAAAATACACCCATTGCTCCAAATGGTAAACCTTCAACAGATTCTGGAATTAAAGCATTAATTATAAAATAAGACGCTATTACCATTAATATAGCAGAACCAAATTCTCCAATATTTAATGCTGTTTGTGGGTTTCCTCCATCTTTCACTCTTACGAAAAATGTTCCTAAAATAGACATTATTATACCTACAGCTCCAAGAACTAAAGGTAAGTAAACAGCTCCTAAGCCACTAAAATCTGGTGTTAGAATAAATGCTCCTAAAACCATAGTACCAATAATAGAACCTACATAAGATTCAAATAAATCGGCTCCCATACCAGCAACATCTCCAACATTGTCACCAACATTATCAGCAATAGTTGCAGGGTTTAACGGGTGATCTTCTGGGATTCCAGCTTCTACTTTACCAACTAAATCGGCACCAACATCGGCAGCCTTTGTATAAATTCCTCCACCAACACGTGCAAATAAAGCAATAGATGAGGCTCCTAATGAAAATCCTGAAAGCACATTTAATACCATCGCTAAATTTTCAGCTCCAGGCCATAAGTTTTGATAAAACATAAATAAACCACTTAGGCCTAAAATACCTAAACCTACAACACCAAGTCCCATAACAGCACCACCTGCAAACGCTACTTCTAAAGCTCGCCCTAATGATGTTCTTGCCGCTTGTGTAGTTCTAACATTCGCTTTGGTTGCCACTTTCATCCCAATAAACCCTGCTAAGGCAGAACAGATAGCTCCAATAATAAATGACACGGCTACAATTCCACTTGATCCTGCTTCTGATACGCCTTTAAAATATAATAAGACAGCTACTGCAGCCACAAAAATTGCTAAAACTTTGTATTCAGCTTTTAAGAATGCCATGGCTCCGTCTGCAATATTTTTAGCTATACGTGACATTTTTTCATCACCAACTTCTTGTTTAGAAACCCATCCGCTTTTTAGAAAAACGAAAATTAAAGCTACAATACCAAAAAGTGGTAAAAATTTTACTATTAAATCCATATTAGTTAGTTAGTATTAGTTAATAATTTTTTTAACGGAGCTAAAAATAGGAAAATATAAGTGATAAAAAAAACCACCTTAAATTTAAGGTGGTTCATTTTTAATCTATTAGACTAATAGTCTTTTGTTATATTGTGAAAGTTCTTTTTTTCTTGTGTTCACTTTCATCATAGCGTTGTACGCATTTGTTATAAATTTCAATAGCTTCTTGAGCATTTCCCCATCCGCCAACATCTACTTTCTTTTTTTCTAAATCCTTATACACTTGGAAAAAATGTTCAATTTCTTTTAATCTATGTGGGTTTAAATCAGATATGTCTTTATTGTTACTCCAAATAGGGTCTGATACTGGTACGCAAATAATTTTTTCATCTGGTCCCTTTTCGTCAGTCATATGAAAAACCCCAATAGGTCGTACTTCCATAACAACCATAGGGTATGTAGGTTCTGTTCCCATAACCAAAACATCTAAAGGGTCTTGATCTAAAGCTAGTGTTTCTGGTATAAAACCATAGTCACCAGGGTACATCATAGATGAAAATAACATTCTATCAAACCGGATTTTATGTAATGTAAAGTCGTACTCGTATTTATTTCTGCTTCCTTTTGGTATTTCTATTAATACATCAAAAGTTAATGCTTTTTTCTTACTCATGTTTATTCTTTTTGGGCTGCAAAGGTACTGAACACTTTAACATTTAACAACAAAAATCAATTTGTTTTAAATCTTTTTAATAAAGTAAAAAAATAAGTTTATTCTTATAAAGAATTTAATAAAAAAAGTGTTAATATTTGCTATCTTGTGCGCGACTAACTCAAATACAGATTATTATGCGTTTTTGTTTATTATTATGTTTCGCTTTTTTTTCATGTTTAATAATTCGTGCTCAAACTCAGCCTTGGCAAGGTAAATTTGAACCCATTGATAACATGATAGCACCCCCAAATGCTTATCGTGCTGCAAGTGGAGCTCCTGGAAAAGCGTATTGGCAACAACGTGCAGATTATAAAATAAAGGTTGTTTTAAACGAAGTAAACAATACTATTTCTGGAGAAGAAATGATTACTTATTACAATAATTCTCCAGACGATTTAAGCTATTTGTGGATTCAGTTAGAACAAAATGTAAATAAAAAGGGGAATGAAGATTTTGGAGGTATAAACAATAGCATAAAAGAAGGTATGAACACCAGACAAATGCAATTTCTTACCAGAGCCATCGATTTTCCAGCTGGGTATTCTATAAAATATATAAAAGACGTCAACGGTAATTCTATAAAATCGTTGGTTAATAACACGATGATGAAAGTGTTACTTGACAAGCCATTGAAATCTGGTGAATCCATGCGTTTCTCTATAGCTTGGTCGTATCCAATTACCGATCGGAGTATGTATTTGTTATCTAGAGAAGGCTACGAATATTTTCCAGAAGACGATAATACGGTTTACTTAATAGCACATTGGTTTCCTAGAATGGCAGTTTATAATGATACTGAAGGCTGGCAAAATCAGCAGTTTCAAAAATTAGGCGAATTTGCTTTAGAATTTGGCGATTATGAGGTTGAAATTTCTGTACCTGAAGATCATATTGTTGCTTCTACTGGAAGTCTTCAAAACAGTGAAGCTGTTTTAACAAAAACACAGCAAAAAAGAATGGAAGAAGCTCGTAAGTCATTTGATAAACCTGTGATGGTTATTACAAAAGAAGAAGCTGAAGCTAACGAAAAAACAAAATCAAAAAAACTAAAAACTTGGAAATTTAAGGCCGAAAACGTTCGTGATTTTGCCTTTGCATCTTCCAGAAAATTTATGTGGGATGCACAAGCTGTAAAACTGCCAACCAATACGGTTATGGCTATGTCCTTTTATCCAAAAGAAGGTTTGCCAGTATGGCAAGAAGAATCTACAAAAGCAGTTATGCATGCTTTAGAAGTATATTCTGAAGCGACATTCGATTATCCGTATCCTGTATGTATTTCAGTAAATACTTCCAATATAGGTATGGAATTTCCCATGATTAGTTTTAATGGTGGACGTGTTATAAATGGTAAAATAAGTGATCGTGCTAAACAGGGTATGATAGGTACTATTATTCATGAAGTTGGACACAATTGGTTTCCTATGATTGTGAGTTCAGACGAACGTAAATGGATGTGGATGGACGAAGGTTTAAATACGTTTTTGCATCAGCGTACTGTTGCAGAACGTTATCCACACTTTAGTAGTACAACACCAAAAAGCATTGTGCCTTTTATGAGTGGTGATAAAAATATTTTACGCCCCATAATGACCACTTCAGATAACGAATTATTCAATCAGTTTGGAGCTAATTTCTACATTAAACCCACCGTTGGGTTACAAATGTTGCGTCACTCAATTATTGGAAAAGAATTGTTCGATCAAGCATTTAAAGAATATGCGAACCGTTGGAAATACAAACACCCAAATCCTGCCGATTTATTTAGAACACTAGAAGATGCTACTGCAACAGATTTAGATTGGTTTTACAGAGGTTGGTTTTTTACAACCGATAATGTGGATATGGAATTAACCAATGTAAAATGGTTTAAGGTTTTTGAAGAAGACACTAATATTGAAGATAAAAATAAAAAATCGCAATTTAAAATTGAAGGCGAAAACACAGAGGTTAAGGCTAAAGATTTTTCTAGCGGTCCAGAAGTAATAAATATGACAGCAACGCCAGATGCTGCTTACGGTCAGTTTTTATCAAGAATTGATGAAGCTGAGGTTAGAAAACAAATATCTAGCAAAAATATTTACGAAGTCACCATTAAAAATAAAGGCGGATTAGTAATGCCTGTTACTATTGAATGGATTTATAAAGATGGCACTAAAGAAATAAATCAATTGCCTGCTCAAATATGGCGCAGAAACGAATACGAGGTTAAACAAACCTTTATAAAAGAAAAGGAGGTTGTTAAAGTAAATCTTGATCCTAATTTTGAGTTTGCCGATGTAGATACAACAAACAATAGTTTTCCAAAAGTAGAAGAAGCATCAGAGTTTGATACCTTTAAGAATAAGAATACGGGTAATTGATTTTTATGCAGAAACAAGTTTATAACCAATTATAATAACCACAAGTGCTTACTTTTAATATTTTACACATCTTCTCAACTGGAAATTTAAAATTATGATGTTTTATAAATCTAAATTTTACTTGTCGCTCTTGGAAATGCAAAGCATTCATGAATA
>NZ_CAXIBN010000196.1:0-5530 GCF_964021735.1 uncultured Wocania sp.
ATCATCTATATTCTAGCAGACGATTTGGGATATGGCGAATTAGGTGCTTATGGACAAACTAAAATTGAAACTCCAAATATAGATGCTTTAGCAAAAAATGGTATGGTTTTTACGCAACATTATACCAGCGCTCCAGTTTGTGCACCTGCTAGATACATGCTATTAACAGGTAAACATTCAGGACATGCCTATATAAGAGGTAACGATGAGTGGAGTGAACGAGGTGATGTATGGAATTATAGAAAAACCATATTAGATTCTACATTAGAAGGTCAAAGACCCATACCTAGCAATACGCTTTTATTTCCAAAAAAACTAAAAGAGAAAGGCTATACCACAGGTATGGTTGGTAAATGGGGTTTAGGCGCACCACATACCGATGCATTACCAACAAAAATGGGTTTCGATTTTTTCTTCGGTTATAATTGTCAACGACAAGCCCACACTTATTACCCTGTTCATTTATATAGAAACGAGGAACGAGTGTATTTAAATAACGATACCATTAAACCTTCTAGAAAACTCTTAAAAAACGAAGATCCTAATAATCCTAATAGCTATAAAGATTATACATTAAATGAATATACCCCAGATTTAATGTTTAATGAGATGATTAGTTTTATCGATAGAGAAAAAAACAACCCTTTTTTCTTTTACTGGGCAACACCAATACCGCACAATCCTATTCAAGCTCCTCAAAAATGGGTAGATCATTATATAACAAAATTTGGGGAAGAAGAACCGTATCTAGGAGAGAGAGGATATTATCCTCACCAAAACCCAAGAGCAGGTTATGCTGCAATGATTTCTTATTTAGATGAAAACGTTGGAAAATTAGTAAAATATTTAAAAGAAAATAATTTATACGACAATACACTTATAATATTCACGTCAGATAATGGAGTTACTTATTCTGGTGGTACAGATGGCACTTTCTTTAATAGCTCTGGAGAGTTTGGCGAAGCTTATGGTAAAGCCAAAGGCTTTGTTTACGAAGGGGGTATAAGAGTACCCATGATTGCTTCATGGCCCAATCATATAAAATCAGAAAGTAAAACAAATCTAATTTCTGCGCATTACGATGTTATGGCTACGCTATCAGAATTAGTCGGATTTGAAAAACCATTAGATACAGATGGTATTAGTTTTCTACCTACATTACTAGGGAAAGATAATCAAATTAAACACGAGTTTTTATTTTGGGAATATCCTGAATATGGAGGGCAGGTAGCAATTAGAATGGGAGATTGGAAATTGGTTCGTCAAAATTTAAAAACAACGAAAAAAGAACCCACTTTAGAGTTGTATAATTTATTAAACGACCCTACAGAATCTAATAATGTAGCAAATAAATATCCTGAAATTATAAAACAAGCAGAAGCAATTTTTAAAAGAGAGCATCAAAATGCAGAAATAGAAAACTTTAGAATCCCATTAATTGAAAATGGTTTGCTAGCTAACTAGAAATAAAAATAGACAAAATGCTCTCTGGTAAGATTATAGATACTTAGGTTTTAATTAGACAAGATTATGAATTTAATTATAACAAAGGCTACAAAAAGCACTATTATATTAGCTGTAATTTTAACTATGTCAGCATGTCATTCAAAAAGAGTTAATAGAGAGACAGTTGAAAAACCCAATATCGTTTTTATTTTAGTAGACGACTTAGGCTGGAGCGATACAAGTTTTATGGGAAATCCTATATACGAAACCCCAAATTTAGATAGATTTTCTAATGAAGCTGTAGTATTTACTAATGCTTATGCACCAGCAGCAAACTGTGCGCCTAGCAGAGCATGTATTATGTCTGGTAAAAATACCCCTGCACATGGTATTTACACTGTAGGCTCGTCAGAACGTGGCAAATCTAAAGACAGAAAATTAATACCAACACCTAATACATTAACCTTAGATGAAGGTTTTACTACCTTAGCAGAAGCATTAAAAAATAATGGATATACAAATGCATCTATAGGAAAATGGCATTTGGGAGAAGACCCAAAAACACAAGGTTTTGATATAAATATAGGAGGTTCACATGCAGGTCACCCAAAGTCTTATTTTAGTCCTTATAAAAATAAAAATATTAAAGATGGAGAAAAAGGGGAATATTTAACAGATAGACTTACCAATGAGGCCATTAGTTTTATTACTGATAATAAAGAAAAACCATTCTTTTTGTATTTACCATATTTTACCGTACATACACCATTACAAGGAAAACAGAGTCTTATAGACAAGTATAATGCTAAGATTAATGGAGATAAGCGATTTAATGCAAAATATGGAGCCATGGTTGAGAGCATGGACGAAAACGTTGGAAAGCTAATTAATACATTAAAAGAACTTAAAATTGAAGAAAATACTATAATCGTTTTTCTTTCAGATAATGGAGGATTAGCATCAGTTTCAAATCAATTTCCTTTACGAGCAGGAAAAGGGTCTTATTATGAGGGAGGCATACGTGTACCATGTATAATAAAATGGCCAAATAAAATTAAAGAACATAAAAGGATAGAAACACCAATTACAGGTTTAGATATTTTTCCAACACTAATGGATGTTGTTAAAGATACAAATAATTATAAGTTAGATGGGATTTCATTATTACCATTATTAACAGAAAATAAAAATCTAGAACAAAGAGTCCTTATATGGCATTTTCCAATTTATTTGCAAGGCGTTAACCCTAAAAAAGATGATGCAAGAGATTCATTATTTAGAACAAGACCTGGAAGTGTTATAAGAAAAGGAAAATGGAAACTACACGAGTATTTTGAAAATGGCGAATTAGAACTTTATAATTTAGAAACAGATATTGGAGAAAGAGTCAATCTAATTGAAGACAGGCAAGACAAAGTAGAAGAATTATTAAACGAATTAAAAACCTGGAGGAAAGTTAATAAAGCACCTGTTCCAAAAGAATTAAACTTAGATTATAACCCTATTTAAAATAATTAATACATGAATCGTAGAGACTATATAAAGACATTTTTATTGGGGTCTGTAATACCTGTAACATCTGGTTACGGACTTATAAATCTTCCAATTACAGGATTCACCAACAATAAGCCTTTAGCCTTTAATAGCAAGTGGCATTTGTGGCAAGACATGAAATGGGTTGGTCCTCAATATTGGGGAAATAGACTTCAAGATTGGGAATTAACTAAAGGACAGGCTATATGTACCATAAAAGGTAAAAACAGAAATTTACATTTATTAACAGTGCAAAACCCAAAAGGCAATGCAGAATATGAAACTAAAGTAACCATCAATATTTTAGATTTTGAAAAAGAAAATTTTGAGACCAGTTTTTTTGGTCTAATACTTGGAACAAAAGGACGGTTTGACGATTATAGATCGGCAGCTGTTTTTGGAAAAGGATTAGATATAGGATTAAACCTAGATGGTAACGTAGTTTTTGGTAATGAAATTTACAAAACCAAATTGACTAAAATACCAGATACATTTACTATACGTGTAATTGTAAAAAATAAAGATATTAATAATCAAACACTTAAAATTGAAATTATTGATACTTTTAATAACGTATTGTACAACCTAAATAATATTGAAGTTGCTTGTGAAACCTTAAAAGGAGGATTTGCTTTACTATCGAATATTGATACAAAAAGAAATAATGATTATCTACCAGTAGTAGGGTTTGAAAATTGGAGTATAAACTCAGAATCTTTGTATTCTAATGAAGAAAATATATTTGGTCCCATTTGTTTTTCTCAATACACCTTGCATCGTAAAAAATTAAAAATAACAGCGCAATTATCTCCAGTAGAAGAAATTAAAGGGCATAAAGTATTGTTACAGTTTAAAAAAGAAAATAACTGGGTTACTCAAGAAGAACAGGTTATTAAAAATGCAGGTCGAGCTGTAAACTTTTCTGTAAGTAACTGGAATACCACTGCTAACATTCCGTATAGAATTCGTTTACAAATTCCTTTAACAGAGGAACTACATCAATATGATTATCAAGGAACTATTTTAGCCGAACCTAAAACCAAAAGCACACTCAAAGCAGCAGTGTTTAGTTGTAATTTCGATTATGGTTTTCCAGACTCAGATGTTAATGAAAATGTATCAAAATTAAACCCAGATATATGCTTATTCCTTGGAGATCAATTTTATGAAGCTACAGGAGGTTATGGAGTACAATTCAATGGAGATTTTGATAAAATGTGCTTAGACTATTTGCGCAAGTGGATGATGTTTGGTTGGTCTTATCGCGAACTATTTAGACACAGACCATGCGCTATTATTCCAGATGACCACGATGTGTATCATGGTAATATTTGGGGCGAAGAAGGAAAGTTAGCAGATAATAGTAATGGCTATGGTGCTCCATCTCAAGACAGTGGAGGATACAAAATGACTCCAGAGTGGGTTAATATGGTACAATACACTCAAACTAGCCATTTACCAGACCCATACGACCCTACACCCGTTAAAAATAATATAGGAGTCTACTATACACATTGGAATTATGCAGGAGTAAGTTTCGCTATCCTTGAAGATAGAAAATTTAAATCTGCACCAGCTCACATTTTACCTAAAGAGGCAAAGGTGAATAATGGATGGATTATGGCTGATGATTTTGATATTAAAGAATATAGAGATTTAGAAGCAGAATTGCTAGGAGCTAGACAAGAACAGTTTTTAGATGCTTGGGTTAATGATTGGTCTCAAAATACCGAAATGAAAGCTGTTTTATCTCAAACCAATTTTGCAACCGTAGCTACACTTCCTAAAGAAGCAAAAACAGGTGCAGTAATACCAAGTCTTTATATTCCAGAGATTGGTGAGTATATTAAAGGAGACAAGGCAACTGTCGATATGGATTCTAACGGATGGCCAGCCCAAAAAAGAGACAAAGCCATTAAAATTATTAGAAAAGCATTTGCCTTTCATATAGCCGGAGATCAACATTTAGGATCGTTTATTCAATATGGTATAGATGAATATGGTGACAGCGGATATGCTTTTGCAGGACCAGCATTAAACAACATTTGGCCTCGTCGTTTTTGGCCACCAGTAGATAGCTCTAACCATAGTTATAATAATCCTGCATATATAGGTAACCACCTAGATGGTTTTGGAAATAAAATGACAGTTAAAGCTATTGCGAATCCGCATAATATGCATTTAGAACCAGAAATTTTGCACAATAGAGCTGTTGGTTATGGTATAGTTACTTTTAATAAAAAGGATAGAATTATTAAAACAGAATGTTATAAACGATTTATAAACCCAGAAGAGGAAGAAGCTCAATACCCTGGTTGGCCAATTGTAATTAAACAAGAAGATAATTACGCCCGTTTGCCTAAAGCCTTTCTACCTGAAGTTAAATTTAAAGGCATAACAAAACCAGTAGTAAAAGTTATCAATGAGAAATCAAATGAAATGATTTATGCACTAAGAGTTAATCAAGATAAATTTAAGGCTAAAGTTTTTGATGAAACGGCAACTTACACAATGATAGTTGGAGATCCAGATACTAATATTTGGAAAAAAA
>NZ_CAXIBN010000197.1:0-5516 GCF_964021735.1 uncultured Wocania sp.
GTAAGTACAGGGGTGTATAAATCAAAATTACCACTCGTATTTGGATTTGTAACTATTCCTATTCTATTGCTTGCGTTTAAAACAAATTCTAACTCATTATAAAGGAGTGAAAGTCTACTAGTGCCAAACTCAACTTCAACACTTGGTTGGTTGGTTATTTTTACATTATTACCAAAATAAGTGTTTGCGTTATCAAAACTATGCTCTCCCGTCCATGTGTAGTTTGCAGATTGGTCTACACCTCCTAAAGCTTCCCAACTGTCGCCATCCCAATATTGCAATACCGTATCGGTTGAGTTGTAAATAACATCAAAATTATCTGGTGTTAAAGCGTCTCGCTGAACTGTTGTGTAGCTTTTTATTTCCTTTTGATAGCTTATCCATGTTGTGCCATTGTAATACTGGTTAGACTTTATATCTGTATTGTATATAAAATCTCCTTCTACTGGCGTTAAAGCGTCTCGTTGCACAGTTGTAAGGCTTTCAAATCTTGTAAAAGGCACTTGTATACCATCTGCTTGAAAAGCTGGCGGTAGTTGAGCAAAAACTGACGTACTTATGAGTAATGTTAGTAATAAAAATATCTTTTTCATCTTTAAAATAATTTTCTAGCCTCTAAAATGCTGTTAAGTGTTATTTGGTTTATGTATGCTTGGTTTATAATTGTTATAAGTCCAGTCGCATTGTCGTACGTATAATCTACACCCTCTGACAATGGCACTCTATTAAGTATTAAATTGATGCTTTTTGGTTTTTCTGCTAAAGTGTAGTTTGCTTGATTTACAGAATCTATAGTTAAATTTTCTTTTCTTGAAAGCGAGTTGGAATAACCGCATAAATCAAATAAAGTATTAGTTTTTATGCTGTTTCCAACACTTGTATTTGTTATGGTTAAAATACCAGTTTGATTATCGTAAGTGTAATCTGTATTTTGGTGCTGTGGTACTCTGCCAATTACTAAGTCTACGTTGTCTGGCTTGCTTGTTATGCTAAACACCGTTTGACCGTCGTTTATAATGGTTACAGGTATTTTATTAAACGTACCGCCTGAGCCTGTTAAGCCTAAGTTTTCTTTTAGTATTGTAGATACTAATTCTGTGCTTGTATCAAACACAATAATCTTATCGGTGTTTTTTAATGAGGTGATAACAGGAAGCTCTCCTCCCTTTAAAGAATTGAGTAAAATTGATAGTAGCTGCTCTAGTGTACCCATATAGTAGAAATGTATATGGCACTCAAGGCACTCTAAATCATTCGAATATTACAAATATAATTATTTTATTTTTATTAAGTCTAAATTAATATAACATTTTTGTTTAAATTAAAATGCTAATTATCATTATCTTTGATGTATATGTTGTTGTTTTTCATTATTTTAGGGTTGCCCTTTTTAGGTTGGTTTGTTTTTACGTTTATTTATGACGCTATTTTTGGTTATAAAAAACCCAAAACAGATACTTATATCATTCATAACCACTACGATAATAGACAAGTTCATCTATATAAATCTAATCCACCCGAAGAAAACCACCTCCAGGACTAATTGAAAGCAACGTACCATCTATTAATGTTTCTAAGTTTCCAATGTTAGAATTGCTGTCGAATATGTAATCAGATTCAACTAAATTACCTGTTACTTGATATTGGCTACCTACTTTTTTAACATCTGGACTGCCTTCAGATAAATAATTTACACCATCTATAAAAAGTCTATCTAATATTAAAATCATAGCTAATTTCTGAGCCATTACCAATGGTAATAAACCCGATTTAAAAATCCAAAATTTACGCTGTTTGCTCTCTAAATTAACCGTATTAGTATCTGTTACATAAACTTCAACTTCGCTGTTTGGATTCCATTCTAAATCTTCTATATAAGGGATTCTTAACTTACTTGAAAATCCTGTGATATAATTTATTTCATTGTTTTCGGTGTTGTAGGCTTCAATTAAACGTGTTCTTCGATGGCTTGCTTTTACGTTCTGCCATTCGCTTAAATATTGCTTGCTTCCAAAATCGGTATCACTAACATCAATTTGAACTTTATAATAACCTTCCAGTGTTGTAAAATTACAGGCAAATTCGTAAGACTCCCAGTCTACAGCATTATAAACTGAGGTTATTTTAAACGTTCCTAATGTTAAAGGAAAATCATTAACTAAAAGGTTTAAAACCACCACATAAGCATCTGTATTATACACTACATCTTCTATTTTATACCACCCTGCGCCTTGTATGTTAATATAATCGCCTGCATTCATCCAAGACGGCACTGCCGTACCAATATTATAATCTCCGTTATCTAATAAAGTGGTTGAATCGTAAGTGTTGCCTCCGCTAAATTTTATTGAAACATAGCTTAAACCGTTGTAAGTAGTTGATAAAACAACGCCATCACGAATATCTGTTACATCCATGTTATTAGTCATTTTAGTAACGGTTAAAACTTCTTCTGTATCGTCGTCTTTAATTATTTTAGCTGATACGGTGCTGTAATTGGTTTTTATTTGTGTTTTTACAATATCAATATTCGTCCAAAGTTGGGTAAAACTCATGTTTGGATTTAATACATTTTCTTCAAAACTTAAAGTGTTGTATGGTGTTTTTAATACATAATCATTCCATGTTACAACCTCTTTATAACGTATAGAGTTAAGGTTTGATACCTCGCAAATAGCATCGTAATCTTTTAGGTTTGGCGCAAATGTGTCTATTGTAAAATCAATCGATAATGTACAACCTATACTATCTTTTATATAAACAGTGTAATTACCAATAGGTAAGTTTCCAAAATAGTTAGAGTTTTGCCATGTTACATTGTCTAAAGAATACTGCAAAGTAAACAATGGAGTGTACAAAAATAGTTTTGAAACACTTATAGCTCCAAGTGAAGGGGTGCTTAAAATATTAACCTTAAAATAAGAGGACAACAATTTAGGTACTCTTATATTTTTAGATACTTTTTTACCATCTTTTGCAACACTTACAAATATTATATCTTGTCTCGGTGCTGTAAAAACATAAGGATTTGTATTTATAACCTGTATTAAAGGACTTGTTAAGCTATCTGCTTGCTCATTTGTTGTTACAGTTATTTTTACATTGTCGCATGGGTTTGAATCAGCTTCACTTATTGTAATAGCATCAATACTAAAAGTAACAGGGGGTGCTTCGTTATTTATTATAGGAGTTATTGCTGCGTTATGTGTTAATACTGAAAATTGCGAATTAACATTATTAGCTATAATAACAACCGAACTACCTGACTTATTAACCGTATATAAAGAATTAATATTCCAATCTAAGTTAAAAGCTTGAATATAGCCATAGGCAGATATTGACGCTGTGCCACCTTGGTCGTTTTCCGATTGAAAGCCTTCTAAACGCTGGTCTTTAAAGACTTCAATCATTGGAATATTACCTGTTAAGGAATCTACTATTGTTATAGCTGAACCCTCTGCTGGTATTGAATCGAAATTTAATGTTATACTTGATGCCATGTTTTATATTGCTTTAAGGAGTTCCCAATCTCCCTCGTTATTAGGTTTTAATTGTAATAAATAACCTGTGTGTAATTTTCCTTTGTACTTGTATTCTACTTTAAAATAAACATTAGGCACTAGCCTGCCGTTTACATTTGTTGATCCGTTTAATTGCTCGTTTACATAAAAATCTACAGGATGTTTAAATTTTACTTTTTTAGGCTCAAAACGTGCTTTTCGCATAGTGCTGATAACAATATCATCTTTTTCGCCTCTTGCGGTTTCGCTAACTTTTTTAGTTACTAAATTATTATTCCCTCCTGTATTAGAATAGCGTATTTTCTCGTCCTGTTGTTTTAACAAAGAACAGCCGTAAAACCATTCGTGGCGTTGCTCTATTTGTGAAGGTGTTAACCTTAAATTTGTTGCTGTTTCTGGACTATAAACACCTGTTGGCAAAAGCTCAAAATCATCTTCCCATGTGCGCTCTTCTAATGCTAAACCTAATCCGTCTTTTAAATCTAATAAATGATTATCCTTATCGTAAGGCGTATCTGTTGTTGGGTGTGTTAATACAGATTTTCGCCTTGAAAACTCTTGTGCGTATTTATCTGCCCTAGTTGGACTTACTTTTGTGAATTTAGTAGTTGGACGTTTAAGAGGCATTGTAAAACCTGTTTTAACGTTATATTCGTCTAATCCCATTGCTTCTTCGTACTCACCACCTTTTTTATAACCAAACTCTAAAGATGAATGGCAATACTCTGGAGCAGCTTCTTCTTCTAAATCTGTAACCTCATAAGGTAATCGTATTGCTGTGGCATCTTGAAAATAGAACTTTAAATCTTCTACCCCTAAAACTTCTACACCGTTTCTTGTTTCTATATGATAACCTGTAGCGCAAACAGCATCCGATGTTTTTAAATAGTCATCTAAAGACAATTCTATGTTTTTATCAAAGAATTGGCGAATCCAAAAACCTGTTGTTAAAGCTAATTTTGCAAACGTTCCACTTTCGTAAAACTCGCTGTAAAATCTGTTTTGCTTGCCTGTAATAATTTGCATGAGCTTATCGCCTGCATCTTTCATTAAAACAGCTTTGGTTTGGCTATCATCAAAAAAACTATCTTCCTCAATGGTTAAGCCACCTGTAATATTTTCGTTTTTTACCCTCACCCCTGCTTGATTATCTGTATACATATCAGCTTTTAACAAACATTCTAAAGCCAAACTTTCTCCTGCTAGTAATGTTACAGTGTCCTTGTATGACGCTGCCATAGGTACGGTAAATTGGTTAAAAGCAATATCGTAATCATCACCAAATGGTTGATTTGGGTATTCGTTATTATCACTTAAATTACTTAATACTTCCCTGTGTTTTAAATCGAATGCATTCCCGTTTTGATAGGTGGTAATACATATTTTGTAATCTGCCCATTGTACGTTTTCGTGTTGCTCTACAATCGCATCAAAAGCTACGTTTAAATCAATATTTAAAGTTCTAGTTCTATCTGCTATTAAAAAAAACATTAATCCTGTTGACCCTACTAATTCTGTTCCTGTTGAATTTTGTATAACGTATTGGGCTTGATCGTGCGACTTTCCTTTTAAGTTTAAAGGCAAGGCTACTGTTTTATCTCTAGTGTTACCAGCATTAGACTCTACGTGTACAATTGATTCATTAGATGTTTCTAGGTAATCAAATCGAGATATTAAATATATTTTTCTACTTGTTAAGGCAACTGTTTTTTTATCAATTGGATTAATAACTTTACCATTAATAGATTCTAAACGCTCTAGCTCAAACTTTTCTCTTAATTGAGATTTTATAAGTGAATTTAATCCACCACTTTTAAAAGGCACTTTAACTTCTAGCTTGTTAGACTTATAATCGCTAAAATCAAATGTACCAGTGCTATGTAAATAAGGATGTGAGGTTTTAGGGTGGTAACGCCACTCTTCTAAAGTTACATCTGCTTCTATATCTTTAAAATCGTATGCTTGTCTTAAAAAATCTGCTCCATCTTTTACAAA
>NZ_CAXIBN010000198.1:0-5466 GCF_964021735.1 uncultured Wocania sp.
GAACGCCGTCAATCAAGGCTTTCCGGAGACATAAAGCTTGTACACCTTGTGTACCTAGGCTAATCTTACTATAAATTCAGATTATGCAGCTAAAGCGTAGTTATTCTCGCCGTTTAAAATTTGGTCTAGCCTTTTACGTGTTTCAATGCCATTACACGACGTGCTTACCGTTCAATTAATCTCGCTGTCAAAACCAGTCGACCCCATTATTAATTTGTCACTTCGAGTGATTTTTATTTAAAAATCGTATCGAGAAGTGGGCTCTACCCACTTTTGCTTTTAATGGCAAAAGTGCGTCAGGGTTTTGGCAGTCGCTTTTTTTTTAGAAAAACAAAAAGGAGCTTTAACAAATGCCTCAATCCTAAACGCGGGAAGCAAAGGTATCAAAAAGTTTTAATAACTAAACAGATACAGTGTTTTATGTGCAAAATTTATACCAAGTTATTAGTTGTCAGTTTATAAAAATTTCATCAAATTAGCATAAACAAATTAAACAATGAGTATCAAGTTTGCTATTATAAAAGAACGTAAAAATCCACCAGACAGACGCGTTGTATTTTCACCAGAAAAACTAGCCGAAGCTAGATTACAATTTTCAGAAGCAGAATTTGTTGTAGAATCTAGTGATATTCGCATATTTCCAGACGAAGCATACATAGCACAGGGTTTTAAAGTTACTAATGATGTATCAGACTGCGATGTGCTAATTGGAGTAAAAGAAGTGCCTATTGAAAACTTAATACCCAATAAAAAATACTTTTTCTTTTCGCATACCATAAAAAAACAACCCTACAATAGAAAGTTGTTAAAAGCCATACTTGATAAAAATATAGAGCTATACGATCACGAAACTATAGTAAATCAAAAAGGGTTTAGGTTAATAGGTTTTGGTCGTTATGCAGGTTTAGTAGGTGCTTATAATGGTTTTAGAGCTTTAGGTTTAAGAGATAATTTATTTAATTTACCAAAAGTAGAAACACTTGCCGATTTAGATGCTGTTAAAGCAGAATTAGATAAAATTAAGCTTCCAAATATTAAAATTCTACTTTCAGGAACAGGAAAAGTTGCCCATGGCGCCAAAGAAATTTTAGACCATTTAAAAATAAAACAAGTAAGCGATGCACTGTATTTAACATCAAAATTTACTGAACCTGTGTATTGTTTGGTTGATGTTATGGAATACAGTAGGCGTAAAGATGGTAAAGTAGGCAATAAGTGGGAGTTTTATAAAGACCCATTAGGTTACGAAAGTAATTTTATGTCCTATGCTAAAGAAACTGACTTTTTTATAGCAGGTCATTTTTACGGTAACAATGCACCCTATTTATTTACCAGAGAAGATGCTAAACATCCCGATTTTAAAATTAATTTAGTAGCTGATATTTCTTGTGATATTGACGGTCCTGTAGCATCAACATTGCGTGCTTCAACAATTGCAAATCCGTTTTATGGTTACGATGCGCAAACCGAAAGCGAATTGGCTTTTAATGCACCAAATGCCATTACTGTTATGGCTGTCGATAATTTACCATGCGAACTCCCAAAAGATGCTAGTGAGGGTTTTGGTGATATGTTTTTAGAACATGTTATACCAGCCTTTTTTAATAAAGACGCTGATGGTATTTTACAACGTGCTAAAATTACCGAAAAAGGAAAGCTCACTAAACGCTTTGCTTATTTACAAGGTTATGTAGATGGTTTAGAATAAAAAAATATTGTAAATATATAATATTCAAATAAATACATTGTCTTTTAATATTAGTTAAGGAGGTAAGTGAACCTCTTTCGTAGTGCCTTTATTTATTTATTACTATTCAAAATTTAACAACTGCAAACGATATAGCATATCCAAGTGGCGCAACACACGTAAGTTTAAGTTCAGTATTTTTAAAAGTTGATTTTGATACTACAGATAATTCAATTGAATACAGTCCAACTGTAAATATTCCGATTGATTCAACCTCTGCAACGCAAACACTAATGCGTGCAGGTTTACCAACAGGTACAGGAAACGATATATTCGTTTTATTGGTTGTGTTCTTCAAGAGATTAACGGTGTTCAGTATCCGCTAAAAAATGGCACATATAACGTTTAAATATCGTAAAAGTAGCATAGTTTCATTCTAACCTTTGAAGCTAGCTTGAAAGGTTTAATCTAATTTTATTAAAACCTGTCAACCTATTTTAGGACGACTCACTATAATTTTTTTATTTTAATCTTATCTATTTAACGAGAGTAATAATTACACCTATCATTTAAACAAAGGTAATTTTTTAGTATATTTACCCTTGTTTGGATAACACAAGTAATATTTACCCTTGTTTAAAATGGCAAAATTTAATAGAAACATATCTTATAATAGCCTACCGCTATTACCACCTAAAACAACTTTAGAAACTACTAAAGTGTTACGCAAGACTATTGATGCCAGTAGAGCATTAGCGCAACTTAATGGTATGCTTACCAATTTACCAAACCCAGCATTGTTTTTAGACACCATTCATTTGCAAGAAGCTAAAGCAAGTTCTGAAATAGAAAATATAATAACTACTAATGACGATTTGTATAAATCTTTAGTAGCAGATAAAAAACTTGATAACCCAGCTACAAAAGAAGTTATAAGTTATAAGGAAGCACTTTGGAATGGTTTACAAGAAATAGAAACACGTCCTTTTATAAGTACAAATTTATGTGTTGAAATTGTACAAAGCATTAAAAAAAATACCGCAGGTATTAGAACAACACCAGGAACTGCTTTAAAAAATGCTAATGGCGAAACCATTTACACACCACCTACAGGTGAAGCTGTAATAAGAGAAAAGATGGCTAACCTTGAAACCTTTATAAATGGTGAAGATGCTGTAGACCCATTAATTAAAATGGCATTAATGCACTATCAATTTGAAGCTATACACCCTTTTAGTGATGGTAATGGTAGAACAGGACGTATTTTGTTATTACTCTATTTAAAACTTGAAAAATTGTTAGATACACCTGCAATTTATTTAAGTGAATATATCATTAAAAATAAGGCTGATTACTATAGAAAATTACGTGAAGTAACCGAAAATAAGGATTGGGAAGGCTGGATACTCTATATGCTTGAAATGGTAGAATATACTGCAAACAAAGGACTACAACGTTTAAAAGATGTCACCGATTTAATGGAAATAATGACCAAAGAAATTAGAAATACCTTACCCAAGGTATATACTAAAGAATTGGTTGAAATACTATTTAGATTACCATATACCAAAAGACAGTTTTTAATTGATGCCAAATTAGGCACACCAAAAACCGTGGGTAATTATTTAATGGAATTAGAAGAAGCTGGTTTTTTAATTTCTGAAAAGGTTGGTAAAGAAAAACTATATCTCAATCATAGGTTAATGGCTGTGTTAGAAGCATCCTAATTTACTTGGTTAACGAAATGAAACATCAACTAACAAATCTCAATCGCATAACAAAATAATGCTGTTGATGTTCAATGTGACCTTTTAAAAACAGTAAACACTTACACATTAAACAAACAAAGATTTGAGGTAAGGAATACTTGGATATTTCGACTGCGCTCAATACAGGCTTTAACGATGATTTTGTGCAGTTGAATGAGATAACGTCATTTTGTTTGAAGTTCCAATGTGAGCGTGGGATAAGCGGATATTTTACATAATACCAGTTATAGCTACGAAAATATAAGAATACTGCGTTAGCAAACCCTTGAAAGGATTTTTGCTACTATAACTTGTATTATGTAACATAGCTTGGGTGAGTTTAGGGTTTTATGAGAAAATAATAACAGAATAGCTTATTGCAGTTTGGTTTGATTTTATGAAAACCAAAGCTGTAATATGCTATTACCTTAAAGACAAAAAAACGCTAAACTTGTTAGGTGAGCGGAACAACACAAAAGACAGAGGATTTTGAGGTACGAAAAAACTGGGTTTTGGGTTGTGGGGACTTATAGAAACCTTAATAGAAATGGTACATCTACCTCAACTGGTTCATCAGTATCAAATAAAATGTCAGCTAATGAAACCGCCAGCGATACATTTTCTTCTTTTTCTGGAATATCAATATGAGCTATATCTAATTCATAATTTTGATTAATATAATCTATAATTCTATTTAAATCAGACTTCTCTATAATATCTAAACTATCAATGTATAATACTTGTTTTGGTATTAATGCAACTATAGATACCCTTACCTCATCATCATTATGAGGGTTATTAATATTCTTTAAAAGCATCCCCAAATTATCAATGTATCTTATAATTTTATTGTTGTCTAAATAGTTTGAAAAAGGATTAGTTGTTCTATCCATAGGCAGTATTTAACTTATGTTTACTTATCAAAAGTTAGTTTCTTAGTTCACCATTTTTATGAAAATAGTAATCGTTCAGACAAATTATTTAAAATGATTGAAGCATTACATCATGCTTATAATAAACAGCCTAAAAGTGATTGAATTGTCAACGATATTGTCAACCAAAAAAATAAAGCCCTGTAAATCAATTGATTACAAGGATTTTCGCGGAGAAAGAGGAACTATCCAAATTCTCAGTTTTGTTGATTTTTAGGGGCTTAAAAGCCATTTCAAATTTCACGTCCACCGAAATCGCCCCTTTTTAACAAAAGTTTAAGAGTTTTGAAGATTTTACACCATCTTTGAATTCAAATAGATATAGATGAGTGTAAATTCTATTTTATAAATACTTTTTACGTCTCTTTAATTCAAATATAACTTCGAGCCTACATATCTAACCTATCCAATAATTACCATTATATTGGTAAATATCACAGTTTTGTTCATAAAACTACCATTATAATGGTTATTCTAAAGCATAATTCTCTCGTCCAAAATTCTTAATAGCGCTTTGTCGTAATATTGATAAACGTCAGGAATATGTAATACTGTGATTTTAGAATAATATGTTGACCCTGTATGCTTTTTAATCTGGTCAAAATGCTTCTTTTCCATAACATAGACTTTATCAGCCCACTCTAATAAATCTTTAGTTAGTTCAGTTGTGCCTTCTTTTCTACAAATCTTAAGATTTGTTCCTGCGCTCAAAAACTCGTGTTCTGGAAATTTTACAGTAAAATAGTCCTCAGCCGTTTTAGAACGTTGTTTGTTTGCTGAACAGATGAAGAGGGTTTTCATATAAAATTGATATTATTTAGTGTTTATGAGCCAACTGATGCTTTGAGCTAAATTAAAAATATTATAGTAAAATAATGAGATAATTACCGTAAAGTGGTATCTTTCTCAAAAATTTACTTTTAAATTGGATGTTTCAGACTACATAAAGCAACTACAATCATTTGAGGAATACTCGTTTTCTTGGGATGAACTTGTAAAAAAGTGCCATAAAAGCGATACTGCTTTAACGCGCGAGCTCTCTCGATTGGTAGCCAAAAAGGAAATTATAAATTTGAGAAAAGGGTTTTATTTAATCATT
>NZ_CAXIBN010000199.1:0-5464 GCF_964021735.1 uncultured Wocania sp.
AATTATCAAAAAAATATGATAAGCTTTAACCTTTCTTTAAATTCCTATAGGCTTTAGGAGATTTACCCATAATCTTAGAAAAAACACGTGTAAAATAAAAAGGATCGGCATAGCCTACCTGCTTTGCTATTTCATTAATTTTCAGATCACTAAAATCCAATAGTCCACAGGCTTTTTGGATTTTTAAATGGGTTAAATAATCTAATGGCGACCTAGAGGTTTTCTTTTTAAATAAGGAACAATATTGGGCAACCGAAAGCCCCACATGGGTTGCCAAGCTTTCCAAACTCAGCTTCTCGCTTAAATGCCCTCTCATATAGGCAATGCTCTTTGCAATCCTATCGGAAGCATGTATTTCTTTTATTTTTCTAAACTGCGACAAATACCGCAAAGAACCTAGCATGTGCCATAAGCAAATGTTGGCATATTCTAAATTATCTTTGCTGTACCCCATTTCGAGGTTGTTGTAAATCTCTTCAAACAATAAAATTCTGTCCTTAAATCTAGAGTTTGCCGATAAGTCCAATTCAACCTTTTCATTAGGATGATTGACAAAAATATGGGATTTATCCCCTGTAAAATGAATCCAATAAATACTCCATGGATTTTGGTTGTTGGCACCATATCTGTGAGGCGTGAATGCCGAAATGATGATGTATTCATTCCTTTTAATAACCTGCTTCTTATTGTCTATTTCTACCCAACCTTCCCCATCGATACAGTAAATTAAAATATGCTGCGCACTCCCTTTTCGCTTTCTATAATGGTTTTTAGCTTTTGGATAATACCCAATATCGGTTACCATCAAAGCATTTATCAATTCATTTTCTTTCAATTCTTTTAGAATGCCTCTAGGCAAAATCACCGATTTCTCTTCCTTAAAACCTTCTTTTTTTCTCATATCATAAAAATATATCAAAATAATAAGATAATCCAGTTTTATAAAAATATTCTCTATTTGTTTTATGGGGCTTTACCGCTACATTTGGAAATTAATCCATTAATTTATTCACATAACTCCAATAGATTATGAGCAACACACATACATTTAACTACCGCTTTTTAATTCGTATTTCGATGGTTACCGCCATGGGTGGGCTTTTATTTGGGTACGATTGGGTGGTTATAGGTGGCGCAAAACCATTTTACGAAAAGTTTTTTGATATTACCAACTCGCCATCATTACAGGGTTGGGCCATGAGCTGTGCTTTGGTAGGCTGTCTCGTGGGCGCTATTTTTTCCGGGTTGCTCAGTGATAAGTATGGCAGAAAAAGACTCTTAATTTTAGCTGCTTTTCTGTTTGTACTTTCTGCAATAGGTACTGGTGCCACAAGCAACTTTACACTTTTCATTCTATATCGTATTATTGGAGGTGTAGGTATTGGTTTAGCCTCCAACCTCTCTCCTATGTATATTGCCGAAGTTTCACCAGGTGCCGTTAGGGGCAAGTTTGTATCCTTAAACCAGTTAACCATCGTTATTGGCATATTGGCTGCCCAATTGGTTAATTGGCAATTGGCAGAACCTGTACCGTTAAATGCAACCGATGCAGAGATTTTAAACTCATGGAACGGACAAACGGGTTGGCGCTGGATGTTCTGGGTAGAAATTATTCCTGCAGGACTCTTTTTTATATTGATGTTTTTTGTGCCAGAAAGCCCAAGATGGTTGGCAAAAAATGAAAAAGGAGACAAGGCATTAACGATACTTACCAAAATCGGTGGACAGGACTACGCCCAAGGAGAAATGAATAGCATTCAAGAAAACACACTGGGACTTTCAGAAAAAATAAATCTTAAAGAACTATTTAGTCCTAATTTAAGAAACGTACTAATTATAGGAATTGTTATAGCCGTATTTCAACAATGGTGTGGCATCAATGTTATTTTCAACTATGCCGAAGAGATTTTTTCATCGGCAGGATACGGTGTTTCAGACATTCTTTTTAACATCGTCATTACAGGTAGTGTAAATTTAGTATTTACATTCGTGGCTATCTTTACCGTAGACCGTTGGGGCCGACGTGCTTTAATGCTCATGGGCGCTGGCGGATTGGCAGGCATTTATGCTTTAATGGGTACGGCCTACTTTTTCGAAATTACAGGATGGCCTTTATTAATTTTGGTTATTTCGGCAATTGCCTGTTATGCCATGTCTCTGGCACCAGTAACTTGGGTGGTGCTTTCAGAAATTTTCCCAAATAGAATTAGAGGCGCTGCCATGGCAGTAGCCACCATTGCTTTATGGCTGGCATGCTTTATTTTAACCTATACATTCCCATTATTAAACCACTTTTTTGGAGCATCAGGAACGTTTTGGTTATACGGATTGATCTCGATAGCTGGCTTTATGTTTATCTATAAAAAATTACCAGAAACCAAAGGCAAATCGTTAGAAGCTATTGAAAAAGAAATCTCTAAATAAAATTATAGATGTAATTGTGATATGCGTTCGTCTGCATATAGCAAATATAATCCCTTAAAATACAATACTATATGAAAGTAAAGGTTTGGAAAGAAGACGTTATCATACCAACTTATGAAATTGGAGAACCCGAAAAAAACCCTGTATTTCTAGAAAACAGAGTGTACCAAGGAAGCTCAGGAAAAGTGTACCCACACCCCGTAATTGAGAAAATAAGCGATACCAAAATAGACAAAGCATGGCAAGCGGTTTATTTGGAAAACGATTTTGTTAAAATCATGATTTTACCAGAATTGGGCGGTCGTGTTCAAATGGCATACGATAAAACAAAAAACCGCCACTTCGTATATTACAACCAAGTTATAAAACCCGCCTTAGTAGGTCTAACAGGCCCCTGGATATCGGGAGGCATCGAATTTAACTGGCCACAGCACCACAGGCCATCGACCTACAGTCCCGTAGATTTTGATATTGAAGAACACGCCGATGGCAGCAAAACCGTTTGGTGTAGCGAAGTTGAGCGAATGTTTAGAACCAAAGGCATGGCTGGTTTTACGCTTTACCCGGACAAAGCCTACATGGAAATTAAAGTAAAATTATATAACAGAACCTCGCAGCCCCAAACCTTTTTGTGGTGGGCAAACCCTGCGGTAAAAGTTAACGACCATTACCAATCTGTTTTCCCTCCAGATGTACATGCCGTTTTTGACCACGGCAAACGTGATGTATCCGATTTCCCCATAGCAACTGGAACCTATTATAAAAAAGATTATGCCCCGGGAACCGATATTTCTCGTTACAAAAACATTCCCGTTCCCACCTCTTATATGGCAATTAATAGCGATTATAACTTTGTTGGAGGTTTCGAAAACGATAGCCAAGGAGGACTCCTGCATGTTGCAGATAATAATGTGTCGCCTGGAAAAAAACAATGGACTTGGGGTAATGGCGAATTTGGGAAAGCTTGGGACAGAAACTTAACCGACGAAGATGGCCCGTACATCGAGCTCATGTGTGGGGTCTATACCGATAACCAACCCGATTTTTCTTGGATGCACCCTTTTGAAGAAAAAACATTCTCACAATATTTTATGCCCTATCGGGATTTAGGTGTCGTTAAAAATGCCACCAAAGACGCGCTGCTTAATTTAGAATTTGAAGATGACCATGCCACCGTAAAGTTTTACACATTGGGCATTTATCCCAATGCAAAAATCAAATTACAAGCCAAGGGCATTGTATTTCTTGAAGATACTACAGATGCTTCACCTGAAAAATCCTATAAAAAAACCATTACCATTGATGCATCCATGCCTATTACCGATTATAAATTGAGCTTAGAAGATGCCTCAGGAAATCTATTGGTGAGTTATCAGCCGAAAGACACATCAAACAAGCAAATGCCTGAACCTGCCAAAGCGGCTAAATCTCCAGAAGAGATTAAGAGTATCGAACAACTTTTTTTAAGAGGACTTCATCTTGAGCAATACAGGCACGCCACTTACAATCCGAAAGATTATTACCTCGAGGCTTTAAAAAGAGAACCTGGAGATGTAAGATGTAATAATGCCATGGGATTATTGCTTTTACGTCAAGGGCAATTTAAACAAGCCGAAGCGTACTTTAGAAAAGCCATAGAAACGCTTATCGAGAGAAATCCTAATCCGTACGATGGCGAACCTTACTACAATTTAGGACTAGCGTTAAAATACCAAGAAAAATACGAAGATGCCTATAAAGCCTTCTACAAATCGGCATGGAATGCTGCATGGCAAGATGCTGCTTACTTTCATTTAGCAGAAATAGCATCACTGCAAGGCCATTTAACTTACGCCTTAGAACTTATTGAAAAATCATTACTCAGAAACTGGCATAACCATAAAGCCAGAGCCCTGAAAATTGCATTATTGCGAAAAACGAGACAAAAGAAATTGGCGGAAAAACTAATTGAGGACAGTTTAACCATTGATACGTTTAATTTTGGAGCCTTATTCGAAAAGTATCTTTTAAGCAGCCATCCAACCCATCTTGAACAGTTACAAAATTTGATGCGAAATGACATCCATAATTATATCGAATTTTCACTAGATTACGCCAATGCTGGTCTGTTTGATGAAGCCATTAAACTACTTAGTTTGGGGCTTAGCGTAAACGACAAAAACCCTATGGCATTTTATTTTCTAGCGTGGTTTGAAGCCCGAAGAGGAAACAACGCTGCTGCTATAGCATTGTGTAAAGACAGAGACCCTAACGGATGCTTTGCGTATCGGCTTGAAGCCATTAGCGCATTAAAATCTGCTATAGCATTAAAGCCTAACGATGCTAAAGCCCATTACCATTTAGGCAATTTATGGTACGATAAAAGACAGTACACCCAAGCCATAGCCTGTTGGGAATCCTCTAGAAATATAGACCCTAATTTCCCAACCGTACGCAGAAATTTAGCATTAGCTTATTTCAATAAACGGGGCGCTAAGGAAAAAGCCCTATTAGAATTAGAAACAGCCTTTACATTGGATACCAATGATGCCAGAATATTTATGGAGCTGGACCAATTATACAAAAGGCTGAATCATCCCATTCAAAAACGTTTCGAGTTATTTAACACCTATCCCGATTTGGTAAACTTTAGAGATGATTTGTACTTAGAAAAATGCACGCTCTACAATCAACTCGGAGAATACACCAAGAGTCTGGACATGCTAATGAACAGGCAATTCCATCCATGGGAAGGTGGGGAAGGAAAAGTAACGGGGCAATACTTAGTAGCCCTTACGGAACTGGCCAAAATGGCTATTTCGGAAAAAGAATATGCCAAAGCCATAGAAATTCTTAAAAAAACCGAAACATACCCAAATAATTTAGGTGAAGGCAAATTAGAAGGCACACAGGAAAACGATATCAATTATTGGTTGGGTTGTGCTTACGAGGGTCTAGGAGAAAAAAATAATGCCGAAATTTACTGGCGTAAAGCGGCAAAAGGGTTATCGGAACCCTCTGCTGCCGTTTTTTATAACGATCAGCAACCCGATAAAATATT
>NZ_CAXIBN010000200.1:0-5462 GCF_964021735.1 uncultured Wocania sp.
TAAATGTAGATTTAAAACTTGGGACTCTTAAGTTTATTTGAGCGTCTAGCACATGATATTCTGGCACTAAACCTGTTGCAAACGTGTTTTCCCAGAAATAGTCATCACTAAATCTGTAATTAATATTAAAACCAAAGTTTTTAAACAAGTTTGTGTTACCAAAAGAGGCTTTAAATTTATGCTCGGGTGTATTAAAGTTTGTTACAAAGTCTGGAAAACGTTCTTGATCAAAATCTAATTTAGTGTACGTGTAACTTCCTCCTAAATCAAAATTCCCAAGCACTTTAATAGATAGCCCTATAGAAGCTCCGTAAGAATTTACATTGGCTTCAGAGTTTGTATATGCATTATAAGTTATGTAATCACGGTTACCAATTGCAGCTTCACCAGAAGTTTCTCCAACTGTTCCGTATAATGGTGAAACAACATACTGCTGAGAAATAAAATCTTTGTAACTGTTGTAATAAGCACTAAAGTCTACAATAAGTTTATCAAGCTTCCCTCTATAACCAACTTCGGCTGAAGTAACTTGTTCTGGCTTTACAATATCAGGATTAACAACTTCTAAATCGCCTACATTACTACCACCATTAGCCTCAAATGCTATTACTGATGTTTCAGAATAAGAGTTATTATATGCTGCAGCACCAGTTTGTGTGTAAGTATTTCCATCATTAGCAGGATAATCATTTGTGTATCTATCTAGATTTTCAGGTGCAGAACCAACTAATATAGCACGATTAGCATCTAACCCAATAAATAAATCTTGGGTTGTTGGATTTCTAAACCCTGTTTGTACTGAAGCCCTAATGTTATGGTTTCTATTAACCGTTAAACCTGCTGAAATTCTTGGTGAAAAGAAACCATCAAAGAATTCAGATTTATCATAACGAACAGAGCCTGTAAGTTTTAAATTTAAAGCATCACTTAACTCTAAACTTTTTTGAATTTGAGTATATATACCAAATTCAGAATAATCTATTGGGCCATCAAAATCTGTATAAATGGTTCCAAAAGAATTTAAATTATATTGTCTGTAAGATCCGCCAACTTGTATCTCAGCAAAATCGATTAAATGACTAAAGTTATAATTCCCATCTGCATGATAGTATTTTGATGCATCTTGAAATTTAGATCCTGTTCTTAAATCCGGGTCATTTATACTTCTATTAAAAGCAGCTTCAAATTCTGGTGTTCCTGGTAAAAATCGTCCAGATTCTGCTTGAGCTCTACCAACAGCATGAGCTTCAGCATCTGTTGCACCTCCTAATGTTGCTAGAACATAATTTCCAGCATATTCTGCAAACCAAGGTATATCACCTTTCCACGTCCTATTAATATTAATACCAGTAAAAACCATATCGTAAGAATCTCCTGCGCTATCAGCAACTACATAACCTCTTAAAAAGAAATTATCATTACGTATTTCTAATTTGTGCTGCTCTTGGAAGAAATTTTCAATGTTATATCTGTTTAGACCTTGATAGAGTGTGGTACCGGTACCTACTTTGCCTACGTAAGATATTTCAAAATCATCTTCCCATGGTCTAAAGTATAATCCCCAATCTGCTTTAACGCTTTTTGCTTCGTAATCAGTTAAATCTTGCTCATTGTATCCTGTTCTACTAATTCTAACACTAGGAACCAACGCATTAGCACCAGCAGGTAAATAAGGTGCCCCAGTAGCTGGGTTAATTGCCGATTCTAGTAAAATAGCAACAGATTTTAAATTTCTTGACACTTCGTCACCATATACATTAAGCCCGTTATAATTTATGTTTGTAGCTCTTGTGCCACCGTCCATATCTTGATCTTCAATACTATTTGCAGCCCAATCAGTTCCTTTTAAGTACCCAAAATTAACTTTAGCGGCAAATTTTTCGCTAAACTTATGAGCAGCTCTGATACTGTAATCTACATATTGGTTATCACCAGCAGCTTCTTGAGATGTAATACCTCCTTTGAATGAGGCACTAATTCCTGGATGGTCAAAAGGATTTTTACTACGCATAAATAAAATACCATTAAAAGCATTGGCACCATAAAGTGCTGATGACGCTCCTGGCAAAATCTCGACACTTAAAACATCTGTTTCTGTCATACCAACTAAATTTCCTATTGGGAAGTTTAATGCTGGTGTAGAGTTATCCATACCATCAACCAATTGCATAAAACGATTATTGGCAAATGTTGCAAAACCTCTGGTGTTTACTGACTGGAATGTTAAACTGTTTGTGTTTACATCAACACCTTTTAAGTTTTCTAATCCACCATAAAAATCAGCTGAAGCTGTATTTTTAATTTCTTTAAGACCGAAGCGCTCTACAGTAACAGGCGATTCGAAAATACGCTCTGGCGTTCTGGATGCAGAAATTACAACTTCATCTAATGCTGTGCCTTCGTTAAGAACAAAGTTAAGTACTTGATTGTTTGTGATAACTTCAATAGTAACAGTTTCGAAACCAATCATACTAGCTTGTACAGAAAAAGGAGGATTTTGGTTTACGGTTAAGTTAAAACCACCATCAAAATCTGTTACAGTTCCTAAGGAAGTGCCTTCAACAATGATGTTTGCTCCTGGAAGAGGCTGACCGCTATCGTCAACAACTGTTCCAGAGATTGTTGTTGTTTGAGAATATGACAATCCACAAAATAACAACAGTAAAAAAGGAAGAATAGTTTTCATTTATAAGAATTAGTTTAATTTATTGTTTAGCAATATAAATAGATATGTCGTTATTTCCATACAAAAACAAAAAAAGTTATGCATGCATAGTAAATTTTAACAAAAAAAGCTATAAAAAGTTTAAGTAATAAGTAAAAAAAGGTGTGTTTAATTAAGAAATAACTAGAATACCTCTTATACGATTTATAATATATAAGAGATATTAATCATTTTATAGTAAGGCTAAGACTTATTCTACAGTAACAGATTTTGCTAAATTACGTGGTTGGTCTACATTACAATTACGCATTACTGCAATGTGATAAGACAACAGTTGTAATGGTATGGTTGTTAGTAATGGTGAAAAGGCTTCCTCAGAATCTGGAATTTCAATAACGTGATCTGCAATTTCTTTTACAGCAGTATCGCCTTCAGTTACTACAGCAATGATTTTACCTTTTCTTGATTTGATTTCTTGAATATTACTAACTACTTTTTCGTAATGTCCTTTGCTCGTTGCAATAACAATTACAGGCATTCTATCGTCAATTAAAGCAATAGGACCATGTTTCATTTCGGCAGCTGGATAGCCTTCAGCATGAATATAGGAAATTTCTTTTAGTTTTAAAGCACCTTCTAGTGCTACGGGAAAATTATAACCTCTTCCTAGATATAAACAATTGGTAGAGAGTAAATATTGTTTAGCAATGTCTTTTACGTGTTCATCAACTTTTAATAATTGTTCTACTTTTTGTGGAATTAACTCTAGTTCTTGTAAGTGTAATCTAAAATCTGAACTTGACATTGTACCTTTAGCTCTAGCTAAACGCAAAGCAATTAAAGTTAGTACGGTTATTTGAGTTGTAAATGCTTTAGTAGAAGCTACTCCAATTTCTGGTCCAGCATGTGTGTAAGCACCAGCATGAGTTTCTCTAGCAATAGATGACCCCACAACATTACAAACTCCAAAAACAAAAGCGCCTTTAGATTTTGCTAATTTAATGGCGGCTAAAGTATCGGCTGTTTCACCAGATTGCGAAATAGCAATAACAACATCTTTCTCAGTTATTACTGGATTTCTATAACGGAACTCTGAGGCATATTCTACTTCTACAGGTATTCTAGAAAACTCTTCAAAAATATATTCGGCAACTAAACCAGCATGCCATGAGGTACCACATGCTACAATAATAATACGATCGGCGTTTAAAAACTTTTTCATATTATCTTCTACGCCAACCATTTTTATAATGGCTTCATCTCTTAATAATCTTCCTCTGTAAGTATCTCTTATGGCTCTTGGTTGCTCGTGTATTTCTTTTAGCATAAAATGATCGTAACCGCCTTTTTCTATTTGCTCAAGATTCATTTGAAGTTCTTGAACATAAGGATCGACTAACGAATCGTCTTTAATTTTTCTAATTTTTATGTCCTTTCCAAGTCTAATAATTGCCATTTCTTCATCTTCTAAGTAAATAGCATTCTTAGTATATTCTATAAAAGGAGAAGCATCACTTGCAATAAAAAACTCATCTTCACCAATACCAACAGCTAATGGGCTTCCTAAACGAGCAATAACAACTTCACCAGGTTTGTTTTTATCGAAAACCGCAATAGCATAAGCGCCAATTACCTGGTTTAATGCAATTTGAACGGCTTTACCAAGTTTTACGTTTTCTTTCTTTTTTACGTCTTCAATTAAATTGATTAAAACTTCTGTATCTGTATCAGATTGAAAAGTGTAACCTCTAGAAATTAATTCTTTTTTAAGTGAATCGTAATTTTCAATAATACCGTTATGAATGATGGCTAGATCGCCTGAATTTGAAGCATGAGGATGTGAATTTACATCGTTAGGAATACCATGGGTTGCCCATCTTGTATGACCAATTCCTAAGTTGCCATTTTTAGTGATTTCTTTTTCTGCTCGTTCTTCTAAGTCTGATACTTTTCCTTTGGTTTTAGAGATTTTAAGATCGGCACCATCAAATAATGCTATACCAGCACTATCGTAGCCTCTATACTCTAAACGTTTAAGCCCTTCAATAATAATTGGGTAAGCTTCTCGATGTCCTATATATCCAACAATTCCACACATAAGTAATATATTTAATTTGGGTTTTTAATTTTATGTGGAGCAAATATGTAAAAAAAATATCAACCAATGCAAAAATAGTACACGAAGTTGATATTTTTTACGATGAAATTCATCGTTATTAAATAAAATAAGGGTTTTATATATAAGAAACGCTTATAAAATGAATTTATAAATTAGGTTCTGTAAAAAATATTTCAAGTCTCAGTTTTCTGTTATCTGGAACGTTTTGATGGTTTCCATATAAAATCGTGCCTCTTGGAGTTAATAAAGTTGTTGAAGGGATTTGAGTTACTCCATCATTACTATTTAAAATGGAGGCAGTTTTTAAAACACCAGTACTTGGGTTATAATCCGCGTTCACATTGGTAGATAGAACTAACCCTATTTTAGTGTTAGTGGAATCTTTAAGTAGAATGTTATTTAAGTGCTCGGTAAGGCGTATTTTATATTTAGAGACACCATTATCGTCTGTTATGCGTTGTCCTAGATTTATAATTTTAGAATTAAATGGATCTGAAGGGTTTTCAGTAGGATCGAAACTATAATCAATAGTTGGGATGTTGTTTTTTATATCGTAAGCATAAATTCTATCTGCATAATGATAGTCTTTATCAGTGGGGTTTTCTTTTGGCGGAACGGGCATGGTTTCATCTTCATAAATAACAAGTTGTGCTTCATTAATTAATTTTTTAAGTGGAA
>NZ_CAXIBN010000201.1:0-5439 GCF_964021735.1 uncultured Wocania sp.
AAATTAACAAATGGTACGCTATCATCAGCAACCGAAGACACCTTTATAAAAGCACATCCATATTTAGATATTCTTGGTTTAGATGTTACGCTTGTTGGAATAAAAGCCGAAAAAATTTATCCAGAATGGTTTGGAGCAGTTGGCGATAATTCAATAACTACTGATAATGTGTTAAACCTTCAAAAAGCAATCGATTTTGCTGAAGATAATGGCGTTTTAACTGTTCAGGGTGGTGCATATTACGCAAGTGTTTTTGAGCAAGAAAACCAATCACCATTAGTTATGAGTGCTTTGGTAATTCATAGCAATACAGTTATAGATTTTATAAATTCTTCTGGTTGGAAAAGCATCCCAAATCAATTCTATAAATCTACATTTATAGGCTTTGTTGAAGCTGATAATGTTATTTTGTATTCATCAGACAGAACAGGATTCTTAAAAGGTGATTTTCCTAATGGACGAGCCCTTGCAGAATTTAATACAGGTATTTCAACCATACACAGATGTACAAATATTTTAATTGAAGGTTTAGACATATCGTCTTTCGCAGGCGATAATATTAGAAACACACCTTACGATGGTTTTTACTCCAATGGTGGTGGTTTAGAACTTGGAAGCATTAACAGAACCACAGGAGCTTATGAAGCTTCTACAACAGAAATTCGAGACATTACACGTTGGGATTTGACACACTCGTCATTTAGAACAGACAGACAGCGTTTAACAGCATTTTCTTTGCATAACGAGTTTCACATCGTAGGTGCTGCTTATGGCAGTTTAGTTGGTGTTGATAACGGCTTAATCGATTTGTTTTTTTATGATGTAAATGGTGCGTTTTTAGAAGTTTACGAAGACACCGAAATGTATGATCGCATAAAATTTCCATCTGGGGCAACCGAAATGGCAATGGTTATTAAGCAGTCTAACTTAACCTATGCGCACAATGGAGATACAAACGATATTAGAAATGTTGCACCTAAAGTAAAAATTCAAGAAATAACAGTTGACCTAACTATTAGGGATAACTATATACATGATGCTGGTAGAAATAACATATCTGGTACAGGCTCACAATACGTTAAAGTTTACAATAATATTATTGCGTTTGCTAAAGGTTTTCTACCAATGGCAGGAATAGACATTGAAGATTATCATGAGGGTAATAAGTACTGGGATATATTTAATAACATTTTTTACGGCAACGGTAATTATGATATTGTTACCATTGATTCATGGCACACAACTGTTAGGAATAATGTATTTATTAGGCAAAAACCAAACACCCAACTGGCCACTATTACAGTAACAGGTATGGATAATATCATAGAAAACAATGTTATTAATTGGGGTCATTCCTACACTAATATTGGTTCTATTTGGAAAAATAACGAGTTTAAATTTTCATTACTAGAAACACGTGGTGGCGTTGTAGTTGACAATGTTATGACTGATAGTAAAATAAAAGTAAACCCAAACAGCGATTTAATTCTTGATGGTTTAATCATGATTAATTCGGTAGCAAAAGACCGACAAACCAGTTTTGACACCAGTATTGAAATGATTGAAAACGATTATAACAATACACTTAGCAATATTAATATAGTAGGTGTTGCAGATGCTGCTTCGTTGATATTACGCGGTAAAAACACAACTATTAACAATATTACTTTAGAGAATAGCACTGCTAATATTTACATGCCTAATGTACATGGACTAAAATCAAAACAACCTGTTTTTGTTTGGTATACACCGAGTGCCAACGAGTATGTTTTATATAAAGATTGGGAAGTAAAAGGTGCTGATGCCTATATAAGATATAGAGGTAACGATGCTGCAACGGGACATTTTGAATTCGATAATTTAAGACTAGAAACGGAAAGGATTGCTTCGGGTATTTATGCTATAGATATTGATAACGATTTAGGTTCTTTTAAATTAAAAAACTCTACAATTATAGATAGGGGTACAACTTCAACTAACTGGCATGTTATCAATTTTGATAAAACTATCACCAAGTTTAGAGTTCAAAACAGCGAGTTTGAAACCGCTACATCTGGTAGTTTGTTAGATTTAGGTACAAGTGTAGAAGCTGCTAGTTGGTTATATAAAGATAATATTTTCACAAATGTAGTCTTGAACAATACTACTGGTACAGAACAAAATAATTTTGAAGAATAATTAAAAACTAGAGTTATGGAAAAAATAAAAGAACAATTATGGTATTATACATTTGATTGGAGTATGATTTGGGTGTGTGTCGCTGCTGTTTTAGTGCATATACTTTATTTAGAAATAAACAAAAAACCTACTTCAGCTAAACTAACAATTAAACATTATTTATTTTATGCTTTAAGCTCTTTGGTTGTATTAGCTTTTATTAGTGAAGTAGCTAATTGGGTATTGAGTAATTATACATCTGCATCTATCGATGTTAAAGATGGTGTAAGTCATTTTCTAGCTGCATTAAGTGGTTTAGGTGGTGGGTATATAACATCAAATCTAATTAATAGAATCCAGAAAAAATCAAAATAGATATGCAAGCAGAAACATTAAAGATAACTTTTGCAGCATTCTATCTAGTTGTTACATCACCAGCTGTAGTTTCTATTTTATCATCAATTGTATTTATTATTTACATAGCCTCTATGCTTAAAATAAATGTGGTTGATAAAAAGTACAACAAGAGTTGGGGTAATTTTTTTAAGAGTTGGCTTTTGTATTTCAAAAAAAAACAAAAATAATGCTATTACGGTTTTCCCGTAAAATGCATAGATATTTAAAGAAATGAAAACAGCATATATAACAAGATATAATGGCGATAAAAATCAGAGTTTGGGAAATCTTATTGTTTTTAATAGCAATAGGTCTTTGGTTTTTAATTCTCATTTGTTGGAGCGTGGTTGGCAAGATAATAAAAGGAATATTTCGTGTATTCCAGAAGGCACGTATAAGCTAGTTTTAGAGTACTCACATAAATTCAGTCGTTACTTATGGGAAGTAAAAGGTGTGCCGAATAGAAGTGAATGTAAGTTTCATGCAGCTTCATTTTGGAAAAACCTTAACGGATGTTTTTCTCCTGGACTTGCTAAATGGGATATTAATAACGATGGTTATAAAGATATGATTTATAGTACAGACGCTTTAGAAGAATTTATGGATGCTATGGGTAGCGATACTGAAGCACGATTAGTTGTAATAGATGATTATGCAGCTTAATAGTAAACAAATAAAAAAGTTAATGGGGATAAACGAAAAATACGAGCAAATTTTACAACCAGACGAATTAATAAAATCGTTTAATACAATGGTTTGTTTTGAAAACTGGTGTAAAGAAGGCTCTGTATTAGATTTAACTGAAGCTTTAAATGTTTTTGAAGTCTTTGAGCTTTACGAGTATTGCGAGGTAATTAAGAAGGTAATTGATTTAAAAAATGCTTAACCTACTAAACATTAATAATTTAAAAATATACTTAATAGTTATAGGCATCGGTCTTGCTATATGGTTTTACAAAGACTACCAACACCAAAAAGCTGAAAACATAAGGCAAACAGAAAACATATCGCACATTAGAAAGTATGATAGTTTAAAATTCGCTTCGCAAACCTACACTAAAAAAGAGCTTAACGAATATCTTGAATATAACAGACAAGACTTGCAAAGATTCTTAGAGGAAAATAGAATTAGAACAAATCGAATAGAACGCATAATAACGCAATCACTAAGATACGAAGATAAGACCAATAATACTATTAATCTACAGCCTATTTTAGATGCAATTAACCAAAAAAGAGAAATAAAAGTACCTATAATAGATAGCACAGATTGTTTAATTATAAAAGGTTTTGTTGCTTTTGACAATGACACTTTAAGTTTGAATATAACTGAAAGGAAATTTAAAAATAAAAGCGATGTTGTTACTTATTGGGAGCGCAACCAATGGAAGTTGTTAGGAATAAAAACTAGATTGTTTGGAAGAAAAAAAGCTACTGTAATAATAAAGGATGATTGCGGAAACACAGAGACTTTTGTTATAGATAAAAAATAGAACAATATGATATTTAACTATGATGATTATTTCGATGAAGCTTTATACTTGTATGAGAACGACGAAAACATTTCAGGAGATAAATCCGCAGTATCTCGATTTTTAAAACATAAATACAATATCAAAAAATCTGATGGAGCTATACGGAAAGCTATATCTGAAAGACTTAACAGTTATTATGCAGATAAAGAAATTGTAGAGCAAAACGTTAAGCTTTCTAAAGAGAAACAAAAAGCTCAAGATAAAAACAGGATAGCCAACAAATCCTTTAGAGAACATGCAAGACTAGAAAATGCTTTAGGGGATTTCGCGAAAGCTCAATTAGAAGTATATAAAGAACACGGAAAAGCTTTAAAAAACATAAATCTCACAACGCTAAAAAAGAATAATAACACTTCTGGAGTTGGTGTGATGCAGATTACAGATTTGCACGGAAATGAACTTGTAAATCTTCCACATAACAAGTATGATTTTAACATAATGGCTAAACGATTAAAATTATATGTTAGCCAATGTATTGAAGATTTTAAATCAAAGAACTATGAAAAGGTAGCTATGCTCTTTACAGGCGACCTTTTAAATTCTGACAGAAGATTAGACGAGCTTTTAAACGCTTCCACAAATAGAGCTAAAGCAACTTCTTTAATGAGGTATATTTTATTGCAAGCTATTTTAGAAGTTAGAAACTCAGGTTTTGAAATCACGATAATTTCTGTATTAGGTAACGAAAGTAGAGTAGGTAAAGAAATGCCTTTTAGCAACGAGGGGCTAAGTGATAATTACGATTTTATGATAATGGATGGTATTAAGCAAATACTTTCATTTAGCGATATTAAAGGTATTTCATTTGGTAGCTTAGACAAGGTTGAAGAAGTTGTTGAAATAGATGGCAAAAACTGGCTAATCTCACACGATGTTAGCAGAATGACAAGCCAACAACAAAAGGCTCAATCTGGTATAGGCAGGTATTCTTTAAATGGTGTTAAAATATCTTTTATGATTGGAGGGCACATTCACGCAACTAACGTAACTGATATATCGGCTAGATCCGCTTCTATGGTTGGCGCAAATTCATTTAGTGAAAACGCTTTAAATCTGGCGGGTAAAGCAGCGCAAAATTATTACCTATGTAAAAACGGACGTATTAATACAGTAGTAGTAGATTTACAAGATGTAAACAATATTGATGGTTATGAGATTATAAGCCAGTTAGAAGCATATAACGCTAAATCGGTAAGCAAACTAACTACTCCGATAACAGTTTTTAAGGTTGTAATCTAATTATCCGTTAAAAAGCGAATATTTGCAATTATCTGCTAAAAAGCTAATAATTTACAAATCCTTATCCTTAAAATAATCTTCTTTATTTTTCGGCTCTTTGTAGTTGTAATAG
>NZ_CAXIBN010000202.1:0-5428 GCF_964021735.1 uncultured Wocania sp.
GCTTATTTTATTTGGAAAAACCCGTGGATGGTTGCAGGAAACGATACTTTTATTGATTATTTATTAGAGCTGAATAAATTTGAAAATATTTACCAAACTAAAAACCGTTACCCAGAAATAGAGCTCAACAATACAACAATTAACAAAGAAGTAACTGTGATTTTATTATCAAGCGAACCCTTTCCGTTTAACAATTCACATAAAAAAGAAGTACAAGCGTTTTACCCAAATGCCAATATAATTATAGCAGATGGTGAAATGTTTTCGTGGTACGGATCAAGACTTACAAAGGCTTTTGCGTATTTTAAAAGCTTGCGCTTAAATCTTGAGGCTTTTCAAGTTTTGTAGTATCTTCTACAAAATTTGCAATTTTAGTTTCCAATTCCTTTAAACTAATTAACTTACTTAGGTTGGGCTTAATTTTGCCAACTCTACAAAAATGTTGATTCATAACGTTCTTTTTTATATATAAAGTACGTGTAAATCAGTTTTTTAGATGTAACGAAAAAGTTAAAAAATTGCTAAACTTATGCTGAGGTTTGAGATAACTCTCTAGATAAATATTTTAATCGATTAAGTTTATTTAGAAGTTTTATAGCCCTGTATTCCGAAATGTCGCTTAAAGCAGAATCTGTTTGACGAAAATTGTAAGCTTGCTCAACAAGTTCTTTATAACGTTTGTTAAGTTTTGTTTGATTGCTTTTTATAAGGTTAATTCTGTCCATTTTACTATTCTGAAAATCAAGCTATTAAATATACATCTTTTATTTAAAAATAAAAAGAAGCTAGCTATTATTTTTTTGAATGATTCAGAAAAGTATTTATTAATAGATTATTAGTCATTTAATCCTGTAAAGCAAATACCTTTTTCAATAAATCTGTAGTTCTCGACGAGAGTTTGGTACGTATTTCTTTTTCTTCAACGGCAATCATGGTATAAACGCCTTTTAAAGCTTCGCCCGTAACATAATCGGTTAAATCTGGGTTTACATTATTGGTAAAAGGGATGTTGTTGTATTTGTTAATTAAGTTATTCCAAATCTCATCGGCACCAACTTTAGCAAAAGAGTTTTTAATAACGGGGTTAAATTTATCGTATAAAGCCGTTTGCGTTTTACTGGTTAAATATTGTGTTGCGGCGTCATTATTTCCTAATAAAATATTTTTTGCATCGGCAAAAGTAATCCCTTTTACAGCATCAACAAAAATGGGTGTGGCTTCTTTTACGGCATCTTCAGCAGCTCTGTTAAGCACTTTTAAACCTTCGTCGGCTAATTTACTTAAACCAATATCTCTAAGTGCTTTATCAACTTTTTGTAATTCTTCGGGTAATAATATTTTAACCAATTCATTTTTAAAAAAACCATCGGTTTGTGTTAGTTTTGTTACTTGTTTATCTATTCCAAAGTCTAAGGCTTGTCGTAATCCAGAAGCTATTTCGGCATTTCCAATACCTCCGCTTTGTGGTAATTGTTTGGCTATTTCTTGTAATTCTGCACATGCAGTTAAGTTGAATATTAAGAAGACTGCTAAAAATTTACGAATCATAATTTATGTTTTATATATTTAACAAAGATATATTTTTACAAATGAAGTTATTCCAAATACTATGCCTAATATTTTGTGTTTCATTGTTTAATTGTGAGGCTAACAAAAAGAAAGAAACAAAGAAATTAACCGAAAAGCCAATGCAATATATTACGGTTTTAGGCATTGCACAAGATGCTGGATTCCCCCAAATCAATTGTAATAAAGTGTGTTGTGAAGCCTTTTATAAAGGAGAAGAATCGAAGAAATTAATTTCGTGTTTAGGTTTGGTTGATTTAAAGCATAACAAAAAATGGTTGTTTGATGCGACTCCAGATGTTGCAGCGCAAACGCAGTTACTTAAAGAAAATCATTTAGATAATAATAAAGTGATTGATGGTGTATTTTTAACGCATGCACATATTGGGCATTATACAGGATTGATGTATTTTGGAAGAGAGGCTTTAGGCGGAAATAGCATTCCAGTTTATGCGATGCCTAAAATGAAAAGCTTTATAGAAAACAATGGACCATGGAGTCAGTTAGTTAAGTTAAATAATATTGATTTAAAAACGCTCAGAAATGATTCGATAATTACATTAAATTCAAAATTAAAAGTAACGTCTTTTTTAGTACCGCATCGCGATGAATTTTCAGAAACGGTTGGTTATAAAATTGAAGGACAAAATAAATCAGCTTTATTTATTCCTGATATTAATAAATGGCAATTATGGGAAAAAAGTATTATTGAGGAAGTTAAAAAAGTAGATTATGCCTTTTTAGACGCTACCTTTTTTAAGGAAGGCGAAATACCAAGACCTATGAGCGAAGTTCCGCATCCATTTATTCAAGAAACCATTAAGTTATTTGAAAAGGAATCAAATACAACTAAAAACAAAATTCATTTTATACATTTTAATCATACTAATCCCACGTTAAAAGATAAGCACAAATTAAAAGATAGTATTCAAAATTTAGGGTTTCATTTTGCTAAACAAGGTGCTGTTTACGGCTTGTAGTTAATAAGTATACTTTTAATGAAAGGCATCTTGAGAGAAAGATGCCCTTTAGTAAAACTCCAATTAATCCCTTAATTAGCGACTTAGGTTTTATCGTTATTTTCTTAAGACACAAAGAAAAAAGTTAAGTCACATTTTAATTTAAAGTATCAAGAAACGAAAATTTAAAGCTTTATATAATTTAATATAAATAGCCTGATTTTTTGAATATTCCGTAAATTTGTAACATAAAATTCAAGATTCTTTAAGAATGACACAAGTAACACCTTACAAGCCAAAGTATAAAGTTAGAATTGTAACCGCTGCATCACTTTTTGACGGACACGATGCATCCATTAATATTATGCGTCGAATTATTCAAGCTACAGGCGTAGAGGTAATTCACTTAGGTCACGATAGAAGTGTTGAAGAGGTTGTAAACACAGCTATTCAAGAAGATGCTAATGCTATTTGTTTAACCTCGTATCAAGGAGGTCATAACGAGTATTTTAAGTATATGTTTGATTTACTTAAAGAACGCAGGGCAGAACATATTAAAATTTTTGGCGGCGGCGGTGGTGTTATTTTACCATCTGAAATCAAAGATTTAATGGATTATGGGATTACGCGTATTTATTCACCAGATGATGGTCGCGAAATGGGCTTACAAGGCATGATTAACGATTTGGTTAAGAAATCTGATTACGAAATCCCATCCCTAACCCTTCCCAAAGGGAAGGGAATTAAAGAATCTCTAAAAGATAAAGATGTAAATACAATTGCTAGATTAATTTCTTTCGCTGAGAATAAGCATGAGGTTTTCGAAGAAAGCCTTTCTCCTTTGGAGAAAACGGGAAAAGAGGCTTCTGTTTTAGGAATTACAGGAACAGGTGGTGCAGGAAAATCATCATTAGTTGATGAATTGGTACGTCGTTTTTTAATAGATTTTCCAGAAAAAACAGTGGGTTTAGTATCTGTCGATCCCTCAAAACGAAAAACTGGAGGCGCACTTTTAGGTGATCGTATTCGTATGAATGCTATCAATTCTCCACGAGTTTATATGCGAAGTTTAGCAACGCGCCAATCTAATTTAGCTTTATCTAAATATGTAAACGAAGCTGTTGAGGTTTTAAAAGCTGCTGAATACGATTTGATTATTTTGGAAACTTCTGGAATTGGACAATCAGATACCGAAATTATAGAACACTCAGATGTATCATTGTATGTAATGACACCAGAATTTGGTGCAGCAACACAATTAGAAAAAATTGATATGCTTGATTTTGCTGATTTAGTAGCGATTAACAAATTTGATAAAAGAGGTTCTTTAGATGCGTTGCGTGATGTAAAAAAACAGTACATGCGTAATAATAATCTTTGGGATACACCACAAGATGAATTGCCTGTTTTTGGAACGATTGCGTCTCAATTTAACGACCCAGGAATGAATACGCTTTATAAAGCCATCATGGATAAGTTAGTTGAAAAAGCAGGCTCTGATTTAAAATCTACTTTTCATATTTCTGATGAAATGAGCGAAAAGATTTTTGTCATTCCGCCATCTAGAACACGTTATCTATCTGAAATTGCTGAAAATAATAGAGCTTACGATAAAAAAGCAAATGAGCAGGTTGAAGTTGCTCAAAGACTATATGGGGTTTATAAAACGCTAGAATCTGTTGTTGGAAGCAAACTACGATTAGATAAAGCAGGAATTGAAAGTGAGTCTGTTAGTTCGAGTGCAGTCGAGAACAAAGACTTCGTTAGAATGCTTATTGCAGAATTTGACAGAGTAAAACTCAATCTAGACCCATACAATTGGGAAGTGATTACTGGTTGGGATGAAAAAGTAAACACATACAAAAACCCAATTTATTCATTTAAAGTTCGTGATAAAGAAATCAAAATTGAAACGCACACAGAGTCATTGTCTCATATGCAAATACCAAAAGTGGCGTTGCCAAAATACCAAGCCTGGGGAGATGTATTAAAATGGTGTTTACAAGAAAATGTGCCAGGGGAATTTCCCTATGCATCAGGATTATATCCTTTTAAACGTACCGGTGAAGATCCAGCCCGTATGTTTGCTGGTGAAGGTGGTCCAGAACGAACCAACCGTCGTTTTCATTATGTAAGTGCAGGTTTGCCAGCAAAACGTTTATCTACGGCTTTTGATAGTGTGACGCTTTACGGAAACGATCCAGATTTGCGTCCAGATATTTATGGGAAAATCGGGAATGCTGGAGTTAGTATTTGCTGTTTAGATGATGCTAAAAAACTGTATTCTGGTTTCGATTTAGCAAATGTAATGACATCAGTAAGCATGACTATTAATGGTCCAGCCCCCATGTTATTAGGCTTTTTTATGAATGCTGCAATCGACCAACAATGCGAGCTTTATATTAAAGAAAAAGGTTTAGAAGACGACGTTGAAAGAAAAATTGAAAAGATTTATAAAGGTAAGGAACGTCCAAAATATAATGGTGAATTACCAGAAGGAAACAATGGATTAGGACTAATGCTTCTTGGTGTTACTGGTGATCAAGTATTGCCAGCAGACGTTTACGTTGACATTAAAAAGAACACGATAGCTCAAGTTAGAGGAACGGTACAAGCCGATATTTTAAAAGAAGACCAAGCGCAAAACACCTGTATTTTTTCAACTGAATTTGCGTTACGTTTAATGGGCGATGTTCAGGAATATTTCATAGAAAATAATGTTCGTAATTTCTATTCAGTTTCTATTTCCGGTTACCATATTGCAGAAGCTGGAGCAAACCCAATTACGCAATTAGCATTGACTTTATCTAATGGTTTTACTTACGTGGAGTATTATTTAAGCAGAGGAATGGACATCAATAAATTTGGTCCAAACTTATCGTTCTTTTTCTCTAACGGAATCG
>NZ_CAXIBN010000203.1:0-5398 GCF_964021735.1 uncultured Wocania sp.
TCAAAACTAAAAGAATCAAACAAATAATTTTCGTAACTTAAATTAGTTTTAAACGTTAACCCTTCAAAAATCTTAATTTCAGCAAAAGCAGTACCTAAATAACTAGTTCTTCTTCTATTTTCTGTTCCTAAATTTATACTTGCCAAAATATTTTCACCATTGTTAATTGGTCTTACACTGTTTACAGCCTGACCAACAAATCTTCCATTACCTAAATCGTAAAATAAATTTCCAGTCTCATCACGTCTTAAAGTTCCATTCGCATCTCTGGCATAAATAGGATATATACTAGACATACCATAAATAGTTGAAATAACTTGATTTACTGTTCCAGAAGTTTGATCTGGGTTACCAGAATCTGACCTAGAAAAACTTGTATTAAACCCTACTTTAAACCAATCATTTACTTGCGATTCTAAATTTACACGAGCCGAGACCCTTTCAAAGTCAGACTTGATAACGGGACCTTCTTCATTTAAATAATCAAAAGACATAAAATATGTAGATTTATCGCTGCCTCCAGATAAACTAATATTATGGTTAACTCTTAAGGCATCATCACGAATAACTTCGTCTTCCCAACTAGTTTCCCATAATTTGTCTGTCGTCACAAGATTTCCGTTTGTATCAACAGGATTTGATACATTATAAGGATTATAAGCTAATCTATCAACTAACCCATTTGTAGCATTTTGTGCGGCATCGGTAGCAGACTGACCTAATACATATTGATTAGTATTTCGCATCGCTTCCCAAGTATATCTAAATGTGTCATCTGCATCTATTAAATTATGCAAACCTACAGTTGGATTGGAAAGTCCTATTTGCGACCTAATAGTTACTTTAGGTGCTGAATTTTTTCTACCTTTTTTTGTTGTAATAACAATAACTCCATTTGCTCCTCTAGATCCATAAAGCGATGTAGAAGACGCATCTTTAAGAACAGATATCGACTCAATTTGATCTTGACTTATACTATTCAAATTCCCATTGTAGGCCGCTCCATCTAAAACTATAAGTGGTTCTTGAGATGCATTAATACTACCAAAGCCTCTAATTCTAATAGAAGGATTACTACCAGGTTGTCCACCAGCAGTAAGAATATTAACCCCAGGAACAGCACCCTGCAATGCTCTTAAAGGCGATGTTACTTGTTGATTTTCAATTGTTCCGCTTGATACAATACCAACAGAACCAACAATAGATTGTTTAGTTTGTGTACCATAAGCAACCACCACCACCTCATCTAGAGCAGCTATGTCTTCTTGCATAGACATATTAATTGTGTTACTTGCTCCAATAGTAGCTTGGGCATTTTTCATTCCTACAAATGAAAAAACAAGAATTTCACCAACAGATGCTTTAATGGTATACTTACCATCAAAATCTGTTTGCGCTCCTCTTGTTGTCCCTTTTACTATTACGCTTACTCCAGGTAATGGCAAACCATCTACAGATGATGTTACTTCTCCTGAAATAGATTTCTCTTGTGCATTAGAGAATTGAATTGAAAACGCCATTATTAGCGTTAACAACCATGTCAACTTTAATTTCATATAACAATTATTTTGAGTTAGTCAACCACAAACATCTTAATAATATATTAAATAAACAAAGTAATACATTAAAAAAATGTTAACAAAAGCAATAATTAACATTTGCCATAATGAATATTCCTCAAAAAAAAAGCTTATATGAAAATATAATATTAAAAAAAGCAATAAAAAATAAGAATTTGATAACAGAAGGTGCCTTTTTTATAAAAAAATGAATAAATATATTATGTATGCATAATAAATACTAGTAAAATTATAGATTTGAAAATATTTACACTAAAATGCTATTAAACAATTATTCAAATGAAGTGTTAGAATGCGGAACCGATGAAGCCGGTCGTGGCTGTCTTGCTGGCCCTGTAACTGCTGCCGCTGTTATACTTCCCTTAGATTTTTCGAATCAATTTTTAAATGATTCGAAGTTGCTTAGCGAGAAAAAAAGAAACCTTTTAAAGCCTATTATAGAAATTGATGCCTTAACCTTTGGTGTTGCACACATATTTCAAGAAGATATTGATTCTATTAATATACTTAATGCATCAATTTTAGCTATGCATAAATCAATTGATAAACTAAAACCAATCCCAAAATTTATAATTGTTGATGGCAATAAATTTAAACCTTATAATAACATTCCTTTTAAAACAATTATAAAAGGTGATAGTAAATATTTAAGTATTGCTGCTGCCTCTGTTTTAGCAAAAACGTATCGTGATATTTATATGAATACAATTCATGAAGAATTCCCCATGTATAATTGGAAACAAAATAAAGGTTATCCAACTAAAGAACATAGAGAGGCAATTAAAAGATATGGCATAACAAAATACCACAGAAAATCGTTTAGATTGTTACCTGAACAATTAAAATTAGAAATTTAATTGTTCTAGTAAATACTATTCGACTTTAATAAAAGTTTCTGTTTTTTAAAATGAAAAATATGTAGGTTTGTAAAAATTAATTCCATTCAATGAGATTCTTTTGTTTTACCCTCTTATTATTAACATTTAGTTGTACAAACCATAAAGCAACCAGAACCGAACTCATTCATTTTATTCCAGAAAACACATCGATAGTTTTAAAAACCTCGAATATTGAAAGTCTAAAAAGCGATATTCAAAACAACGATTTCATTCAAAAGCTATCAAAAACAAATACTTACACTAATTTAGAAAGTAAATTAGAACCTTTATCACTTTTACACCCTGAAAGCGACCTATTGATTTGTTTTTCAAAAGGAAATAGCGACAACCTTCAATATTCAATTGTAACAAAATATCATAAAAAATTATTTAAAACAGATTCTTTACCTAATTATATTGAAGAAACGCTTACATACAAAAACAAATCCATCACAAAATCAAAATTAAACAACAATACGTTTTATAGTACAATTATAGATAGCATATTTTTTGCATCGTCTTCTAAAAAAATAGTAGATGCTGCTTTTTTAAATACGATTAAAAATATTGAATTAGAAAAAATTTATAACACCTCTAATAAAAATGAATCGTTATCGTTCATAATTAAAAATGAAAATGAATTTTTAAAATCGTTTTTTATTGAAGATTCTATCAGTTTTATTAAATTTTCAAATTATTTTGCTGTTGATGCCAATATTAGTCAAGATGAAATTTTAATTAATGGCATTACAAAAGCAACCGATTCATCAAAAAGTTTAATCAATATTTTTAAGAATACTATTCCGCAAGAAAATCAAATTCAAAACATAACACCTTCAAATAGTGATGGTTTTATGAGTTTTACTTTTAATGATTTTAATGCTTTTGAAACCAACCTATCAAAATTCAACAAAAAAGATACGATTGTTTCCACGACTCTTTTTGATAATATTGCTGAAACTGGTGTGATTTACGAAGGTGAAAAACGTGCTGTAATTTTAAATTCTATTGACGTTATTGCCACCAAAGATGCTTTACTAAGCGAGCTGAACATTGTTGACTCTTACAGACAAGTTGATATTTTTAGTTTTAGCGAATCTGATTTATTTTCAAACATATTTCACCCTTTAATTACTTTTAATAACGCTACTAAATATTGTGTATTAGATAACTTTTTTGTGTTTGCTGAAAACTTAGAAATACTTCAAAACATTATTGCTAATTATCAAAACAAAACCACATTAAGCTCAACATCTTATTTTAAAAATATTAAAGCTAATTTAAGCGATGAATCTTCTTTATTAATGGTTGTAAATCCATCAGTTTTAAAAACTATTTTAGATAAAAATCTTGAAGACAACTCTAATTTCAAATTAAGTAAATATAATGCTTCTGCTTTACAATTTATTTACGAAACCAATTTTGCACATGTAAATGGTATTATTAAAAAAACAGAAACAAGAGGCTACCAAAACTCTATTTCTGAGCTATTTAACATTAAGTTAGATGCCGATTTATTAAACAATCCACAGTTTGTAATCAACCATATTACCAAACAAAAAGAAATTGTTGTACAAGATGTAAATAACAAGCTGTATTTAATTTCTAACAAAGGAAAAATTCTGTGGAAAAAACAATTACAAGGTGCTATTTTAGGAGATATTGAGCAAATTGATATTTACAAAAACGGCAGGCTTCAATTCGCTTTTGCAACACCAAATCGTGTTTATGTAATAGACAGAAACGGTAAAGACGTGGCGCCTTTCCCTAAAAAATTTGGCGATAAGATTACTCAACCACTATCAGTTTTTGATTATGATAAAAAGAAAAATTACAGGCTACTTGTTACTCAAAATAAAAAGGTATTTATGTACGATGTTAATGTAAAAATTGTAAACGGTTTTACATTCAAATCTGCTGACAAAACCATTATTAGTCAGCCAAAACATTTCAGAATGAGTGGTAAAGATTATTTAACTTTTAAAACCGAAAACAAACTTTATATTTTAGACCGCACAGGAAAAACAAGAGTAAAACCAAAAACTTCAAATAATTTCTCAAACGAAGCTGTATATCTTTATAATAATAAGTTTACAACTACTACGGAAAATGGTAATTTAGTATCGATTGATACCAAAGGTAATACTGCTGTTAAAAATTTAAATCTTTCAAATAATCATCATATACAAACCACAAGCAAAACGCTTGTAACGCAAACCAATAACAAGTTAACCATTAAAAACCGAGCTATTGAACTTGATTTTGGTAATTATACAAATCCAAAAATATTTTATTTAAATGATAAAATTTATATATCGGTAACCGATTTGCAATCTCAAAAAATATACCTCTACGATAGCCAAGCGAAACTCATAAAAAACTTCCCCGTTTACGGGAATTCTCAAATAACTTTAGATAATATTGATAAAGACAAAAGTCTTGAGTTTGTTACAAAAGGTGATAGTAATTCTATTATTTTATATCAAATAAACTAAAAATACTATTTAATACTAATTAAGATTTTGCAATTGCAAACTAATTTTTATCTTTAGGCAGCTATTAATCAAATATTTACAATGAAACTACCTGAAAGCGCATTACGCATTTCCCTTCTTGGGATTGCTCTCTTGTTTTTTATATCGAATACTTATGCGCAAACTAAACAACTAAAACGTCCAAAAAATAAAGCTGGCATTTCTAGTGTTGATAATTTTGTAACCCAATCTTTCGATTTATACGATAAAGTATATAAATATGATGGCTACGCCGCTGCAGGAACACCACTTGAAGATGAAGATATTGATGTTTTAGAAGATGCACTAGATGATTTGCAAGGCTTAAGCGAAAGCGCACCAGATATTTTAGGAGATATTGATGGCGCAAGTGTTTTAAAACAAACCAAAGCCACTTTGCAAATTAACAAAGCAAAAAAAGCATTAA
>NZ_CAXIBN010000204.1:0-5319 GCF_964021735.1 uncultured Wocania sp.
GGTAAAGACTCAGCTTTAGCACTCTATCATTTATTACAAGACAAGCGTTATGCTGTGGATGAATTGATTACCACAATTAACAGCCATTACAATCGAGTATCTATGCATGGTTTGCGACAAGAATTATTGATTGCACAAACTGATGCGCTAAATATTCCAGCAAGTTTAATTGAACTCCCCAAAACACCTAGTATGGAAAGTTATGAGCAGAAAATGCTCAAAACAGTTTCCCGTTTAAAAGGTGAAGGTTTTACACATGCTGCTTTTGGCGATATTTTTCTTGAAGATTTAAAAACCTATCGCAAAAATCAACTCGCTAAACAAAACATAAAAACGGTATTTCCCCTTTGGAAACGGGACACGAAATCCCTTTTAAATGAGTTTTTAAGTTTAGGCTTTAAAACTATTATTGTTTGCGCTAATTCCAAATACTTCGGTGAAGATTTTGTGGGTACTGTGATTGATAAAAACTTTATTAACAAATTACCCGAAGGTATCGACCCTTGTGGCGAAAATGGTGAATTTCATACCTTTTGTTTTGATGGACCTATTTTTAAAAACCCTATTGAATTTACTATTGGAGAAAAAGTATATCGGGAATATGATACACCAAAAACAGATGATGACTCTATTTGTAAAAGTGACTCGGAAAAATATGGTGTGTGGTATTGCGATTTAATTCCTTAACACCTTTTTAAAAGATTGTCTCATCGAGCGTAGTCGAAATATGTCATTTAGTTCTCGACTGCGCTCGAACGAACAAACTATAAATTAATATTCAATCCTAAGTTTACGTTTCTTCCTTTTGTAGTATATCCTAAAATTTCGAAATAATCTTCGTTAAATACATTTGTTACACTAGTAAAAAGCTTCACTTTATTTTTAATGATTTTCTGACTAAAATATAAATCAATCAAAGAAAAAGATTGTAATTCTTCGTTTGCAAACGTAGAAAAATTGGTATCTGTTCTACTTCCAACAAATTGATAATTTATTGATGCATACGTATTTTTACAAAAGTTATAACCTAAACTAGCATTGGCTTTATGTTTTGGAACACGCAAACGCACACCTTCTTTTAACTCGGTAAATGTGTAATTTGTACTAAGTGTTAAATCTTTAATCGTTTTCAATTCAGCTTCAACTTCAAAACCATGAACCGTAGCATCAGTAGTTGCATTTTCATAACCCGTTGTATAGGTAATAGTGTTTTCTTCTTTCCTGTTAAAATACACACCATTTACTCTAAATCCGTTTTTATTAGAAAATTCTAATCCACCTTCAATCGTTATATTTTCTTCTGGCTCCAAATCTGGATTTGCTCCAAAAAAACCAAACAACTGTGATAAATTAGGTGCAATAAACGATGTAGCATACGACCCAAAAACCTTAGCATATCCAGAATTTACAGGAATACTATACGACGGATTTAAACTATAAACCAAATGCGAACCATACGTGCTATGATTATTAAATCGTGTTCCTGCGTTAATATTTAATCCGAAATCTGAAACATAAACCACATTCAAATAAGGGTCTGTATTCGTGTAACTTTCCTCTGCAGCAAATTCACTTTTATAATCTGAATAGTTTAAGCCAATAATAGTGTAAAACGTTTCACTAAAAACGTATTTGTTAAAGGCATCAATTACCAAGCTTTTAGCGTCGGTTGGTGTAGAACCAAAATCTGAAATAGATTCTCTATCAACCTCTGTAATAGCTGCATTAATTTGAATGCTTCCGTTTTCGTAACTAAACTTTGGTGAGACTCCAAAACGTGTTTGCTCAGAAACATATTTATCGTTAGTATCTGTTAACGTATACGCTGGTGCAGGAAAACCATCAATATCGGTTTTAAATTTACCATAACTACCAAAAGCAGTTATACTAATCGCATCACTAATCTCATATCCAACTTTTAAATTTGTATTGAATCTTGAAAAAGGATCTTTCTCTGGGTTATCTGACTTTGCTGCCGATAAACCATCTGCATATCTACTACCAAAACTTGCCAAATATATAAACTTGTTTACTGTTCCGTTTACCGATACATTATTGGTAAAACTAGATCCGTTATAATTCAAATCATCCTGTGTTTGATTGGTGCCAACAACAGTTAAAAAATTAGCAGTAATTGTTTTTGACGATGCTTTTTTAGTGATAATATTAATTACAGCAGTCGCAGCGGCATTGCCGTAAAGCGTACTTGCTGCGCCTTTTATAATTTCTATAGATTCAATGGTGTTTAAATCTAATAATCGTAAATCTAACTCATTATTAACTAAAGAAGGATCGTTTACTTGCACACCATCAATTAAAACAAGTACTTGCCTGTTGTTTCCGCCTCTAACAAAACTAGAAATGTTCTGCCCTTCTACACTTCGGTTACCATTAATTTCAATACCACTTTTAGTATTTATTAATTCAGAAATGGTTCGCCCTTGATTATTTTCAATCTCTTTTTTAGAAATTTTAATAACTGTTTTTCCTGAATTTTCACGCTTTAATTTAAAACGTGAATCGGTAACAACAACTTCGTCAAGTTGCTCGACTTTTGTTGAATTGGTTTGCTGTTGTGCAAAACCAATCATAGATATACCAAAACATAGTATACCAAAAACATTTGCTTTTTTGTTCATTTTAATGAATAATTACTCGGAATGGTAAGGTGTTAACCATACTCAAACTTTTATCCCGAAAGTTTAACTTATTTGTTTTGAAAATGGCAGGTCTCCTGACTTGCGTCTTCATGTTGGTCTTCCCAGAAATAAAATTCCAGTGACAAGAAGTTTAACATGAAGCTTTATAGCTTACAGTTGCGGGAACAGTTCTAGAATTTCACTAGATTCCCTTTTAATCTGTTCATGTGAAGTGAACAAAACCAAATTTCGTTGCAAAAATAGTTTTTTAATGTAGATGATAATTATAAAAATTACTTTTTCTTGTTTAGTTTGTAAATAAGATAAATAAATCCAATAAGAAAATGGGCAATGATAACTCCTGCTACTATATATATTGTTAAATTTGAACCGTCTCGCATGATTATAATTTGTATTAAATATAGGCAACAATAAAACAATTATACGTGACAATTGTTACATTATTCAGAAACTTATATAACATATTTTGACCCTAAAGGGAATAATAACATGGAAACTACATGTAACTAATAAAAAACAATAATGATAGGCAGATGAAATATAAATACCTTTTTTTAATATTTATAATAACGCTTTTTAGTTGCAAAAACGATCAAACAAAACAGTTGGTTGAAACTGTTGAAAGCAATCAACTCGAATTAAAATATGCCAAAGGTTTTTCTATTAAAAACTATTCAACTTATAAAATTTTAGAAATTAAAAACCCTTGGCCTAAAGCCGAAAAACATTATCGCTATGTTTTAATTAGTAAAAAAAATGCAGCGAAAACAACTTTCATAAAAAATGAATATGATGGTATTATTATTAATCCAATCAAAAAAATAGTAGTTACTTCAACCACTCATATTCCTGCTTTAGAATTGTTAAATGTAGAGCAAACTTTAGTTGGGTTTCCTGGAACTGATTTTATTTCTTCAGAAAAAGTAAGAACTCATATTAACAACAAAAGAATAAGAGATCTTGGTAAAAATGAAAGTATAAACACTGAAATTTTATTAGAATTAAATCCGAATGTTGTAATTGGATTTGGTATTGATGGTAATAATAAAACTTTTGAAACCATTAAAAAATCAGGAATTCCTGTAATTTATAATGGAGATTGGGTTGAAGAATCTCCTCTTGCAAAAGCGGAATGGATTAAATTTTTTGGAGTACTTTATAATAAAGAAAAAGAAGCAGACTCAATATTTGACAGCATTGAAAAAAACTATTTAGAGGCAAAATTGCTTGCAAAAAATGTTAAAACTCAACCTACTATTTTAAGCGGTGCCATGCATAAAGATGTTTGGCTTTTACCTAATGGAACAAGTACCGAAGCGGAGCTTTTAAAAGATGCAAACGTTGATTATCTTTGGAAAGATTCTAAAGGTACAGGAAGTTTAAAACTTAGTTTTGAATCTGTTTATGTAAAAGCTAAGGAAGCAGATATTTGGTTAAGCCCTTCAAGCTATAGTAGCTTTGAAAGTTTAAAAAATGGAAATGAACACCATACTGAGTTTAAAGCCTTTAAAAATGGGAATATTTATTCATTTACAAATACAACAGGAACATCAGGTGGCGTGTTGTATTATGAATTGGGCATGACTAGACCCGATTTGGTTCTAAAAGACATTATTAAAATCTGCCATCCTGAATTATTGATAGACTATAAACCATTCTTTTTTAAACCTTTAGAATAATTGTCAATTTTAAAAACATATAAACTTCCATTTATTGCACTAACCTTAGTGCTTATATTATGCTTTATAACTAATATAAGTTTGGGTTCGGTTTATATCCCTTTAAGAGGTGTATTTAATAGCCTAATAGGCAATGCTACAGAACAAGAAGCTTGGCAAAATATTATTCAAAATTACCGATTACCAAAAGCCATAACAGCAATTTTAGTTGGTTCAGGCTTAGGTATTTCTGGGCTTTTAATGCAAACTTTGTTTAGAAACCCACTAGCTGGTCCTTTTGTACTGGGTATAAGTTCGGGGGCAAGTTTAGGTGTGGCATTAATTATTTTAGGTTCTGGTTTATTTGGCGGCATTTTTGCATCGCTTTTTATTTCAAAATGGGGCATTGTAATCGCTGCTAGTTTTGGTAGTTTTTTGGTACTCTTAGCTGTTCTAATGGTTTCAATTAAAGTACGAGATACCATGGCTATTCTTATTATTGGGCTCATGTTTGCAAGTATAACGGCTGCCATAGTAAGTGTGCTTTCCTATTTTGGATCTGCCGAACAATTACAACAGTACATTTTTTGGGGTTTTGGAAGTCTTGGTAATTTATCATGGCATGAATTATTTATTTTTTCTATAATTTTTAGTTTGGGTATTATATTAAGTATTATATCCATTAAATCTTTAAACACCTTACTTTTAGGCGAAAATTACGCGATAAGTTTAGGCTTAAACATAAAAAGAAGTCGGTTAACTATTATTGCTGCCACTAGTTTGCTGGCTGGTACAATTACAGCTTTTGCTGGACCCATTGCCTTTGTTGGTTTGGCTATTCCGCATATTACACGACAAGTTTTTAACACCTCAAATCATAAAATATTATTACCCGCTGTATTTTTGTTTGGTGCTATTATCATGTTAATTTGTGATAGTGTTGCCCAAATACCAAATAGCGATTACACGTTGCCTATCAATGCCATTACATCTTTAATTGG
>NZ_CAXIBN010000205.1:0-5248 GCF_964021735.1 uncultured Wocania sp.
TTTTCTTCTTCCTAAAACTAGCAATTACCAAAATAATCATACCTGTAGTTACTGATAAATCGGCCATATTAAAAATACCAGTTTTAAAAACACCACCAAAATCGATATGCCAAAAATCGGTAACAGATCCAAATACAAAGCGATCATAAACATTAGCAATTCCACCACCAATAATACTTGAGAATGCAAAAAGAGAAAGATTGTCTAATGTTTTATCTTTTAAAATATGACGCAGTACAAATGCTAAAACTACAATAGGTAAAACGAGTAATAAAACAATCCTTAAAGTATCATTTAAATCACTACCCATGCCTAAAAAAGCACCTTTGTTTTCTACATTATGTAAGGTGAAATAATTACCAATAATTTCAGATTGACTTCCAGCTACAACTTGAGTCCTAACCCAAATCTTTGAAACTTGATCTAAAGCGATTGTGATAATAATTACTGAAAAAATAAAAATGGAGCGTCTAGATAGTTTCATTTAGCTATTACTTTCAAAAGTTGCTGAAGCAGTTTCAGCCTCTCTGTTAATTTTCTTTACCAAACCTTGCAATACTTTACCTGGGCCCACTTCAGTAAACAACGTTGCACCATCAGCTATCATTTGCTGCACAGATTGTGTCCAACGCACAGGCGCAGTTAATTGAGATATTAAGTTTGCTTTTATTTCAGCTTCATTAATTACAGCATTTGCTGTTACATTTTGATAAATTGGGCAATTGGGTTTGCTAAATGTTGTGTTTTCAATAGCTGCTGCTAATTCTTCACGAGCAGGTTCCATTAAAGGTGAATGAAAAGCGCCGCCAACAGGTAATACTAAAGCACGTCTTGCACCTTCTTCTTTTAAAGACTCACAAGCTCTGTTAATGGCATCAACTTCACCAGAAATTACTAATTGTCCAGGACAATTATAGTTTGCTGCTACCACAACACCTTCAGTCATGGCGCATATTTTTTCAACAATATCATCATCTAAACCTAAAACGGCAGCCATCGTGCTTGGTTTAATTTCGCAAGCTTTTTGCATCGCGATAGCACGTTGCGACACTAACTTTAAGCCATCCTCAAAATTTAAGCTTTCGTTGGCTACTAAAGCTGAAAATTCTCCTAAAGAATGTCCCGCAACCATATCTGGTTTAAAACTGTCGCCTAAAGTTTTTGCTAAAATTACTGAGTGTAAAAATATAGCGGGCTGTGTTACTTTGGTTTCTTTTAATGCTTCAGCAGTACCTTCAAACATCGTATCAGTAATATTGAAACCTAAAATATGGTTTGCTTTTTCAAATAATTCTTGTGCTAAAGTAGAATTTTCATAAAGATCTAAACCCATTCCTGAGAATTGAGCGCCTTGACCTGGAAATATATATGCGTTCATATTAATTTTTAATTATAATGCTGCAAAAATAGGAATTATTAACTATTATCAATGGTTTTAATAACTTTTGCTGGGTTGCCAGCAATTACTACATTATCTGGGAAACTTTTAGTTACTACAGATCCAGCACCAACTACTACATTGTTACCTAAAGTTACACCTGGGCAAATAGTACTGTTGCCACCAATCCAAACATTATTGCCAATTACAATTGGTTTACCAAACTCTAAACCACTATTACGTTCTTTAGCTTTTAAAGGATGTGTTGCAGTATAGATTTGGACATTAGGAGCAAGCATAACATTGTCTCCAAAGGTAACGGTACAAATATCTAAGATGCAGCAATTAAAATTCATATATAGATTCTTTCCTCCTTTAATATTATAACCATATTCACAGAAAAAAGGAGGTTCTATATAAAGACTATCATCTACATTTTTAATAAGTTGTTTCACTGCCATATTTCGTTTTACTTCATCTTTAACACTGAGTGTATTAATAGTATTCAATAATAACCTAGCATTATATCTGTCTTTTGAAAGTCCTTGATCAGAAGGTTTGTATAATTTCCCAGCAATCATTTTTTCTTTTTCGGTCATAATCAGAATTCGTTATTACAATAAGGGTTAAGATAGTGAAAATTATAAATTTTGAGTTGCTGCTTCGGCACAACGCTCACCATCCATAGCTGCCGAAATAATGCCCCCAGCATAACCTCCACCTTCTCCACACGGAAATAAACCTTCAATTTCTGGATGTTCTAAATTGTCTTTTCGCGGAATATTAACTGGCGATGAGGTTCTAGATTCTACACCAACAACATTTGCTTCTTCGGTATAGTATCCTTTCATTTTTTGTCCAAAAGCCTCGAAACCCTTTCGTAATCTACTACCTATTAATTTTGGTAAAAGTGAATGCAATGGAGCAGAGTTTAACCCGGGTTGATACGACGTAGTATTCAAAGTATTTGATAAGCGACCTTCAACAAAATCGGTTAAACGTTGCGCTGGAGCTGTCTGACTTCTTCCGCCAGCGGTAAAAGCTAATTTTTCTAAATTCTTTTGATATTCTAAACCCTTTAAAACACCAAACTGCTCATATTTTTTTAAATCTTGTTCAGCATTAATTTCTACTACAATGCCCGAATTTGCATATAAATTATTGCGTTTAGAAGGCGACATGCCGTTAACAACTACCTCGCCATTTGCAGTCGCCGCAGGCACTATAAATCCGCCAGGACACATGCAAAACGAATACACACCACGCTCGTTTACTTGCTGTACTAATCCGTAAGAAGCAGCAGGAAGTAACTCGTGGCGTTCACCAGAGCAATGGTATTGAATACGATCAATAATATGTTGTGGATGCTCCACCCGAACACCCATAGCAAATGATTTTGCCTTTAAAGCAATCTTCTTTTTATGCAGTAAATAATAAATATCGCGAGCCGAATGTCCTGTTGCTAGAATAACACGGTTAGCCATCATTTCGTCACCATTTTGCAATTGAATAGCTTGTATTTTGTTGTTTTTTATAGTAAAATCTACAACGCGTGTTTCAAAATGAATTTTGCCACCATACTTTAAAATGGTTTCTCGAATATTGGTGACTACTTTTGGTAATTTGTTGGTGCCAATATGCGGATGCGCATCGACTAAAATCTGATCGGTTGCCCCATGAAAAACGAGGTTTTCAAAAATGCGACGAACATCGCCACGTTTTAAACTTCGTGTGTACAATTTACCATCGCTATACGTGCCTGCACCACCTTCGCCAAAACAATAGTTAGAATCTTCGTTTACAAAATGATCTTGATTTATAGCTTTTAAATCTCTACGGCGGTCTTTTACATTTTTTCCACGCTCTAAAACAATAGGTTTAAAACCGAGTTCTATACAGCGCAAAGCGGCATACATACCTGCTGGACCAAACCCAATAATATGAATGGGTTTAGCTTTTGATACATCTTTATAATGAAAGCTGTATTCTGAGTTTTTTGGTAAAGCTTCTTTAATATAAACTGCAACTTTATAGTTGAGAATTATTTTTGGTTTTCTAGCATCAATCGATTTTCTAAGAATTTTTACACCCGTAACATCACTTTTATTGATATTGAGTTTTAGTGCTGATTTAAAAACTAAAATATCGGGTTGTTCTTCTTCTTTAAGTGTAATGCGAAGTTGAATTTCTTTTACCATGTTGCGAAATTACGGAAAATAGAATATGTAGTAGAAAAGAACTTTATTGGTTGTTAAATGAAGTTATCAATTTTTTCTAACAAAACCAAGTTTAACTAAATCTTCTCATAAGTCAAAAACGAAAACTCATACTCATGGTTTTCATCTTTTTTATGAAAGGTGTTTGCGGTTTCTTTCCAAACGGCTGTATCAATTTTTGGAAAAAACGTATCGGCTTCAAAACTTTCGTGTACGCGTGTTAGCTCAATTTTATCGACTAAAAGCATGGCTTGTTTGTAAATTTCGCCACCACCAATTATAAAAGGTTGTGAATCGTTTTTTGCAACGTCTAAGGCATCTTCTAGTGAGTTTACTAGAATAACACCGTTGGGCACTTTGTAATCTTGCTGTCTTGAAATAACCACGTGTGTTCTGTTTGGTAAGGGTTTCGGGAAACTTTCAAAAGTTTTGCGACCCATAATAATATGATGTCCATTTGTTAGGTTTTTAAAGCGTTTTAAATCGTCACTTAAATGCCAAATGAGTTTATTCCCTAATCCAATCGCATCATTTTCTGCGGCAGCGACTATTATTGTCAATTCTCTTTTTGGTTTTGGGTTTTGGGTTTTAGGTGATGCTTCATTATAAACTTCGCTTTGAGCTATTAACCTTTCTTCTTTTACAAAACCTTGTTTTAGTTTGTTTATACGTTCTTGTTGTTTTGCTACAAGCTTTTCTAGTTGGTCTTTCTCCCAAGATTTCCCCATAAATTTATGGGTAACAAACACATTGAACGCATGATATAAGAAAAAGAAAAGCCATAACAAAATGGCAAATAAAAACCATTCTTTACCAAATAAAGTAAATTCTTTGCCAATACCTAAAACGGTGTTAGCGATAATTAAAAAGACACCGCCTATTAAAAAAACAACAAAATGAATGTATAAGCGTTTTTTTTGTTTGATGCGTTTTTGCGCATTTTCAATAAGCTCCAATTGAGCTAAATCTATCTGAGGTTTTTGTTTTTTCTTTCCGAACATATCAATTATATAATGATTGTAAAGTTAAAACTTTTAGTAATACCATTAAAAAGATAATTAAGGCTTAAAATCGAAAACGTTTTCGGTTTTATATCATTAAAATTCAGATAAAAAATAACTAATATCCTTTATCATTTCGGTAATTTATTAGTTAAAAAAAATGAATCCTTTAAATTATTGTAAAGTCATATTATTAAATTGATAATTATTTGATGTAAAGCATTTTAAATGGTTATGGATATTTAATTGTTTTATAAATTTGCAGCGTAAAATAGATTATAAATAAAAAAATAAATCATGGCTATTACAAAACAATATTTAAAAAGTAAACCGATATGTAAAGTTACTTTTTCTGTTCCTGCAGAAGACGCAAAAGAAGTAGCAGTAGTTGGAAGTTTTAACGATTGGAATACTGAAGCAACAACACTTAAAAAATTAAAGAACGGTACTTTTAAAGGAACTTTAAACTTAGAAAAAGATAATTCTTATGAATTTAGATACCTTGTAGATGGCGCTTATGTTAATGATGAGCAAGCAGATGCTTATGCTTGGAATGATTATGCATCAGCAGAAAATGGTGTATTAAACGTTTAGTTAAATCCAAAAATCAATTAAACTAAAAAAGTGCCTTCAATTTAATTGAAAGCACTTTT
>NZ_CAXIBN010000206.1:0-5168 GCF_964021735.1 uncultured Wocania sp.
TTAAACGAACTACTTAAAAACTAATTATTTTTTCCTTTCAATCACATAATTCACCATAAGTTTTAGTGAATTTTTATATTCTGAATCTGGGTAAGTTTCTAACAATTGTAACGCTTCGGTTTGAAACGCTTTCATTTTGTTAATAGCATAATCTAAACCACCATTTTCTTTTACAAAAGCAATCACTTCTTTAACGCGTTTGGTATCTTTATTATGATTTTTAATAGAATTGATTAGCCAACGTTTATCTTTCTTTGAAGCTTGATTGAGCACATAAATTAAAGGCAACGTCATTTTTTGTTCCTTAATATCAATTCCTGTTGGCTTACCTATTTGTGTGTCTCCATAATCAAACAAATCGTCTTTTATTTGAAATGCCATACCTATAAGCTCTCCAAACTTTCGCATGGTTTCAACATCTTGAGAATCTGGTTTTACCGATGCTGCCCCTAAACTACAACACGCCGCAATAAGTGTTGCTGTTTTTTGACGAATAATCTCGTAATAAATAGCTTCTGTAATATCTAATTTTCTAGCTTTCTCAATTTGAAGTAGTTCACCCTCGCTCATTTCGCGAACAGCAATGGATATGATTTTAAGTAAATCGAAATCGTTATTATCAATAGACAACAACAAGCCTTTAGAGAGTAAATAATCGCCAATTAAAACGGCTATTTTATTTTTCCAAAGAGCGTTTATAGAGAAAAAACCTCGACGACGATTACTATCGTCCACCACATCATCGTGTACCAAAGTAGCTGTGTGGATCAATTCTATAACTGATGCGCCTCTGTAAGTACGCTCACTTACTTCGCCATTGGACACCATTTTAGATACCAAAAACACAAACATGGGTCGCATTTGTTTCCCCTTTCGGTTAACAATGTAATGCGTAATTCTATTAAGTAAAGCGACTTTACTAGACATAGAAAGTTGGAACTTCTGCTCGAAAAGATCCATTTCGTAAGCTATAGGCTGCTTTATTTGTTCTACTATTTTCATTTGAAGATTCAAAGATAGTATTTCAGATGAAATATGAGATATAAATGTATGAGATTCCTGCCTGCTCAGGAATGACAATTTGATTAACTTTTATTGGCTAATTGACCGCAAGCCGCATCAATATCTTTACCTCTACTTCGGCGAACATTAACCACTATTCTGTTTTTTTCTAAGGTACGAATATAGTTTTCTAAAGCTTCGTTTGTTGCTTGTTGAAAATCACCATCATCAATGGGGTTGTACTCTATAATATTAACTTTACAAGGCACATATTTACAAAACTTTACAAAAGCATCAATATCTTTTTGAGTATCGTTAATCCCTTTCCAAACCACATATTCGTAACTTATTTTACGATTTGTTTTTTCGTACCAGTATTCTAAAGACTCTTTTAAATCTTTTAAAGGAAATGTTTCGTTAAAAGGCATAATACTGGTTCTAACTTCATCGATAGCTGAATGTAGTGATACAGCTAAATTAAATTTCACGGCATCATCCGCCATTTTTTTAATCATTTTTGGTACCCCAGAAGTTGAAACTGTAATTCGTTTTGGCGACATCCCTAAACCTTCGGGCGATGTAATTTTATCGATGGCTTTAATAACGTTATTATAATTCATTAATGGTTCGCCCATACCCATAAATACAATATTACTTAACGGACGATTGTGATATAACCTACTTTCGTTATCAATAGCAACCACTTGGTCGTAAATTTCGTCTGGGTTTAAATTACGCATGCGTTTTAAACGTGCAGTTGCACAAAACTTACAATCTAAACTACAGCCTACTTGACTTGACACACAGGCTGTTGTTCGTGTTTTCGTTGGAATTAAAACCGACTCGACTATTAATCCATCGTGTAAGCGTACTGCATTTTTAACTGTACCATCACTACTACGCTGCATGGTATCAACTTTTATGTGATTAATCACAAAATTATCTTCGAGCATTTGACGTGTTTCTTTTGAAACATTAGTCATATCTTCGAAAGTATGTGCAGATTTTTGCCAAAGCCATTCATAAACTTGATTGCCTCTAAAGGCTTTATCACCTTGCTTTACAAAGAAATCTCTTAATTGTTCTTTGGTTAATGCGCGTATGTCTTTTTTCTTATCTGTCATAAGTTTTGCAAAAATAGTGAAAGGAATTTCGATTGACGAATTACGACAGACGATTTTTAATTGGAGTTAGGGTTAGCATTAGGGATTGATGCGGCATCCTTTTTTGAGGCACGAGAAAAAGATATAGCGGAAAGCCCGACCCTTTTGGGGAATGCCCAAAAAATTGAGATACTGAAACAAGTTCAGCACAAGAAAAAGCCTTGTAAAAAACAAGGCTTTTAAGTATTTATATGATTAACATGGCGTCGCCGTAGCTGTAAAATTTATATTTTTCTTTTACGGCTTCGTCATAGGCCTTTTTTATAAAATCGTGACCTGCAAAAGCAGAAGCCATCATTAATAGAGTTGATTTTGGTGTGTGAAAATTAGTAATCATGCAGTTTGCGATACTAAAGTCGTATGGTGGGAAAATAAATTTATTGGTCCAACCATCAAATTCATTTAGCTTTCCGCTTGATGATACTGCACTTTCTATCGCACGCATAGCTGTTGTACCTACTGCACAAACACGTTTTTTATTTTTTAATGCGTTATTTACAATGCTTACTGCTTTATCATCTATTTTTAACTCTTCACTATCCATTTTGTGCTTAGATAAATCTTCAACCTCAACAGGGTTAAAAGTTCCTAATCCTACGTGAAGTGTTACTTCTGCAAAATCAATACCTTTAATTTCTAACCGTTTTAATAAATGTTTAGAAAAATGCAATCCAGCAGTTGGAGCGGCTACAGCACCTTCGTTTTTAGCGAAAATAGTTTGGTAACGGTCTTCGTCTTCTGGCTCAACATCTCTTTTAATGTATTTTGGAAGTGGTGTTTCTCCTAGTTCTGTTAATTTTCTACGGAACTCTTTATAAGATCCATCATATAAAAAACGTAAAGTACGCCCTCTTGATGTGGTGTTATCTATAACCTCGGCTACTAAAGTATCGTCATCACCAAAGTATAGTTTATTACCAATTCTTATTTTTCTTGCAGGATCTACTAAAACATCCCAAAGGCGTTGTTCTTCGTTTAATTCTCTCAATAAAAACACTTCAATTCTAGCTCCAGTTTTTTCTTTATTACCGTATAATCTAGCAGGAAATACCTTGGTGTTATTAAGAATCATAACATCGTCTTGATCAAAATAATCAATAAGATCTTTAAACATTTTGTGCTCGATGGTTTGCTCTTTTCTGTTTAAAACCATTAAACGCGATTCGTCTCTATTCTCTGCTGGATATTCTGCTAATAATTCGTCTGGTAAATTAAACCCAAAGTGTGATAATTTCATTGAAAACGTTTATTTATTATATGTTTAATTGTTTATAATCAATGCTCTAAAAATTACAAACGGCTGCAAATATACAATCTGCGCATAGGCCTTGTCAAGTAAATGAGTGATTATTATTCAGATATTTTAAATCCAATGGATTTTAAATCGTCCCAAAACGTTGGATATGATTTTGAAACTACCATAGCATCTTCTATAATAATTGAAGTTTTTAATGCTAAAGGCGCAAAAGCCATTGCCATTCTATGATCATGATAAGTTTCAATTGAAATCATTTCTTTTATTGATTTAGAAGCATGTAAAAGCAATGAATCGTTTGTTATATCTACCTTTCCTCCTAATTTTTCAATTTCGGTTTTTAAAGCTACTAACCTATCAGTTTCTTTTATTTTAAGCGTATGAAGCCCTTTTAAATCGCAAGGAACTCCTAATGCAAAACAGGTTACAGCAATAGTTTGTGCAATATCTGGAGCGTTTACTAAATTAAAGGTTTTAGGTGTTAGGTTTTGAGCTTCCTTTTTTAAGATGATTGTATTATTTAAAAATGTAGTTTCAACCCCAAATTCTTTATAAATATTAACTAAAGCAGAATCACCTTGCAGTGAGTTTTCTTTATATGATGATAATGTAATTTCGGTACCTACTTCGCTTAATGCTACAATACTAAAATAGTACGATGCCGAAGACCAATCTGATTCTACAGTTAAGGTTTTTGATTTTAGGTTTTGGGTTTTGGGTTTTACAGTAATGGTGTTATTTATAAAAGAGGATTCAACACCTATTTCATCTAATAAACTCAATGTCATTTTTATATATGGAACTGAAGTGATTTCGCCCTCTAAGGTTAGCACAATTCCATTTTCAAGTTTTGACGCTATTAATAATAAAGCAGAAATATATTGACTGCTTACATTGGCTTTTAGCGATACTTTATTTTTAGTTAACTTATTCCCTTTTATTTTTATTGGAGGAAAGCCTTCATTTTCCACATAACTTATATCTGCTCCTAAATCTTGTAAAGCATCAACCAAAATTTTAATTGGTCGTTCTTTCATTCTTTTAGAGCCTGTAAGCGTTACTTCTTGCCCTTCTTGAATAGAAAAATAGGCTGTTAAAAATCGCATAGCAGTTCCTGCATGATGGATATCTACAATATTAGATGATGAAATCAATGCTTTTGTCATTAGTTGACTATCATCTGAATTTGAAACATTTTCTAAACATATCTCTGGGTATAATGCTTTTAATAGTAATAATCTGTTAGATTCACTTTTAGAACCTGTTATTGTAATTTCAGATTTACAGCTTGTGTTTTTTGATTTTTGAAGTGTAATACTACCCATTGTAAAATTGTCTAGCGTCTTAAAGCTTGCAAATTTACTCGATAATCGAGATTAATACTATGGAATTTTGTGTTTTTTTGAGTTTACCAAAATTCTTAGGGTGTATTATTTTAAGAATGTCATTTCAATTTATCATTATTATGATGTCTATCGTGGTCTCGTTTTGCTTTCTTTTCCATTCTTTTATCAAACGCGTTTTGTAAATCTACGCCTGTTTGATTGGCTAAACACAATACTACAAACAATACATCTGCTAATTCTTCGCCTAAATCTTTGTTCTTATCGCTTTCTTTTTCACTTTGTTCGCCATAACGACGTGCTATAATTCGGGCTACTTCACCAACCTCTTCGGTAAGTTGAGCCATATTGGTAAGTTCATTAAAGTAGCGTACACCGTGTTGGTTAATCCAATCGTCAACTATT